>NZ_CALRUC010000001.1:0-106531 GCF_943371255.1 Ferrovibrio terrae
GGGCTGGGCGGCGCCGTGCTGGCCTTGCAGCAGATCGGCACCTTCACCGATGCGATGACCTCGGGCCGTGGCTATCTCGCTTTGGCCGCGATCATTGTCGGGCGCTGGATGCCGTTCGGGACTCTCGTTGCCTGCCTGGTGTTCGGGGCCGCCGAGGCGCTGTATCTGCGCGTGCAGACCATCGGCCTGCCGATCAGCTCCTATGTCGTGCAGATGCTGCCCTACATCATCGCCATTGTCGTGCTGGCGCTGATGGGCCGCGCGGCGCGGTTGCCGGCGGCCATCGGCGTCGCCTACGACCGCGAGGCCAAATAGGCGTCAGACTTCCGCCGCGATGGCATCGATCTCAATCAGCCAGGCCGGATTCATCAGCCGTGGTACGAACAGGATGGTCGAGGCCGGGCGATGCCCGCCCAGAAAACCCACGCGGATCTTGTTGAGCTGGTCTTTCAACGTATCGGTCATGTCCACCGCGCTGGTGAAATAGATGCCGGTGCGCAGGATATTCTGCGGTGTCATCCCGGCTGCGCGCAGCACGGTGCCGACATTGGCCCAGGTCAGCTCGGCCTGGCGCAGGATGCCATCGCCGATCCTGCCCGTCGCATCCTCGCCCACCTGCCCCGAGACATAGAGCAGGCGCCTGGGTGTCGGCAGTTCCAGTCCCCAGCTGATCGGGCCGGGCAACGGGGCTGCGTCGGATGGGTTATGCAAGGTGAACATTGAATCCTCCCGATAAGATTATCGGGAGGATTCAAAGCAATTCCCGTGCCGTCAGCCCTTCGGTTTCAGCTGCGCGGTCCAGGCCTGCAAAGCGACCAGCAGCTTCTGGATGAACTCGCGCGTCGGCTGGTCGGTCAGCTTGCCGTCGGCATCGAACTTGGTCTGCGCCATGCCGATGAAGACTTCTGGCTTGTTCACCGGATGGGCGTTCAGGAACACCATCATCTTGCGCAGGTCGTATTGCGCGCGCCCGGTGCCCAGCGGACCCATGGCAGCGCCCATGATGGCGACCGGCTTGTTGTCGAACGGCTGCGGCTGCAGGCGCGAGACCCAGTCGATGGCATTCTTCAGCACGCCGGGGATGGAGAAATTGTATTCCGGTGTCACGATCAGAATCGCATCGGCCTCGCCCAGCGCCTTGCCCAGACGCTCGGCCGGTGCCGGAAAGCCCTGCTGCCGGATATCGTCATTGTAGAGCGGCAGGTCGCCGATCTCGGCCGGTGTGATGGTCATGCCGGCGGGCGCGACCTCGATGGCGGTACGCAGCGCCATCATGTTGTAGGAGGCTTTGCGCAGGCTGCCGCACAGGGCGGCCACGCGAATGGTATCGGACATAGGTAACTCCTTAAGGCTCGGCCTGGAAAATCTCTCGACGCCGTGCGCCGAGATGCGGCAGCAGGACCAGGCAGGGAATCAGCAGCGCCAGTCCGATCAGGATAGCAGCCAGCGGCCGTGTCGCGAAGACACTCAGATCGCCATCCGACAGCGCAAGTGCGCGGCGCAGGTGTTCCTCGATCAGCGGACCGAGCACGAAGCCGAGCACCAACGGCGCCGGCTCCAGGTCCAGCTTGGACATGCCATACCCGATCACGCCAAAACCCATGGCCAGCAGCAGTTCGAACAGGCTGGCATTCACGCCATAGACGCCGATGCAGCAGAACAGGAAAATCGCCGGGAACATCATCCGGTATGGCACCTTGAGGAACTGCACCCAGATGCCGACCAGCGGAAGGTTGATGATCACCAGCATGATATTGCCCAGCAGCATGCTGGCGATCAGGCCCCAGAACAGGTCCGGCCGCTCGGTCATCACCGTCGGGCCCGGCGCGATGCCGTGGATCATCATGCCGCCGACCAGCAGGGCCAGCACCGCATTGGGCGGGATGCCGAGTGTGAGCAGCGGAATGAACGAGGCCTGCGCGGCGGCATTGTTGGCCGCTTCGGGACCGGCCAGGCCCTCGACGGCACCATGGCCGAATTCCTCGGGCCGGCGCGACAGCCGCTTCTCCAGGCCGTAGGAGGTGAAGGAGGCCAGGATCGAGCCGCCGCCCGGCAGGATGCCGAGAACGGTGCCGAGGATGGTGCCGCGCAGCACCGCCGGCACCGCACGCCGCCCCTCTTCGCGCGACGGCCATAACCGGCCGACGCTTTTCACCATCTTGCCCACTGCCTCGCCGCCTTCCAGATTGCGCATCACCTCGGCGATGCCGAACAGGCCGACGGCGAGCGGCACGAAGCCGATGCCGTCGGACAGTTCCGGGATATCGAAGGTGAGGCGCGCATAGCCGGTGTTGACATCGCGGCCGACGATCCCGAGCACCAGGCCGACGCAGACCATGGCAACCGAGCCGAGCATCCCGCCATGCGACATGGCAATGGAAACCGAGAGGCCGAGCAGCATCAGGCCGAAATATTCCGCCGAGCCAAAAGCCAGAGCGATCTTGGCGAATTGCGGACCGAAAAACACGTTGAGCATGGTGCCGACGATGCCGGCGAAAAACGAGCCCAGGGCTGCAATCGCCAGGGCCGCACCGGCACGGCCGCGCACCGCCATCTGGTAGCCATCGAGGCAGGTGACGACAGAGGCCGTCTCGCCCGGCACCCGCATCAGGATCGAGGTGGTGGAGCCGCCATATTGCGAGCCGTAATAAATGCCGGCCAGCATGATCAGGGCCGCCACCGGCGAGAGATAGAAGGTGACCGGCAGCAGCATGGCGATGGTAGCGACCGGGCCGATGCCCGGCAGCACGCCGATCAGCGTGCCGCAGAGCGCGCCGAGAAAGCAGAACAGCAGATTGCCGGGCTGCAGGGCAATTGACAGCCCATCGATGAAATGCTGCAGCGACTGCATCATGCCGCCAGCCTCGGCCAGACCGGTACCGGCAAGCGCAGGCCATAACCGAACAGCGCGGTGACGAAGGCGGCCAGCAGCAGCGCGCAGGCCAGACGTTCGCGCTGGCTCAACTCGCGCGAGGCCAGACTGGCGGCATAGCTGGAGACAGCCGCCGTCAGCGCCAGGCCGAGCCAGGGCAACAATGCGGCAAACATGCCCATCGCGGCAGGAATGACAAAGGGCCGCCAGCGATGCTGGGCGGGTACGCGCGCCATCTCGTCGCTGCGCCCGGCGATGCCGCGCCCCAGCATCAGCCCGCCGAGCAGCAACAGCAGGCCGCTGGCCAGCTGCAGAATCAGGCCTGGACCGATCTCGGACAGATCGCCGCTGGGATAGGACCAGGTCAGCGCCAGAAGCACACCGCCGGCAAGCAGAATGACTGCGCCGGCGGTGGCCTCCCGTGTCATGGGCAAGGCAGACGCCATTACTGCTGGGTCACGCCGGCATCCCGCGCCACCTCGGCCCAGCGCTTGATCTCGCTGCCGATATGCGTGCCGAACTCAGCCGGCGTGCTGGTGGCCGGCAGGAAATAGGCGTCTTCCACCTGCTTGCGCACCTCTGGTTTGGCGAGCGCAGTCTTCACCGCCGCATTCATCTTGGTGACGATGGCCGCCGGCGTACCGGCCGGGAAAGCCAGGCCATACCAGGTGGTGACGTCGTAACCCTTCAACCCGGCTTCGGCGATGGTCGGTACATCGGGCAGGGCCGGGAAGCGCTTGGCCGATGTCACCGCCAGCGCTTTCAGCTCACCGCCCTTGATCTGGCCGATCACCGGTGCCGCCACCTCGAACAGCAGCTCGACCTCGCCGCCCCGCACGGCCGCAATGGCTGCCGGCGTGCCGCGATAAGGAATATGCCGCATCTCCAGCCCGGCGATGGAGCGGAAGATCAGACCGGCGAAATGCTGGGTCGAACCAACGCCGACGCTGGCAAACCGCACCTTGCCCGGCTGCGCCTTGACCAGTTCGATCAGGCCCTTGGCATCTTTCACCGCTACATCGTTGCCTGCCGTGATCAGCAGCGGCATGGTCGCCACCAGCGAGACCGCCGCGAACGACGTCTGCGAATCATAGGGCAGCGACTTGTACAGGCTGGCCGAGACCGCATGGCCGTTGTTCATCATGAAGATGGTGTGGCCGTCCTTGGCCGATTTCGCCACCGCATCGGCGGCGATGGTGCCGCCGGCACCAGCCTTGTTTTCCACCACCACCGGCTGGCCGAGAATTTCCGACAACGGCTGGGCGATGATGCGGGCGATGATGTCGGTGCCACCGCCGGCGCCGAAGCCGACCATCATGCGCACCGGCCGATCAGGCCATGCCTGTGCGACTGCCGTGCCGGCAACAAGCATTGTCACTGCGGCCATAGCCAGGCCAAGCGATACGGTCGCGATCTTTCTCATGGTTTCCTCCTCCGAAGCCCGGATTTTTATCCGTGGCGATTGTTATGGTGTCGTCTAGGCCGCGATGGGCGTCAGGAACATCTGCGGTGTCACTGCTTCACCGCGCAGCCAGCCGGCGCCACGGCGGTACAGCGCATCGACAGCGGCACCTTTCAGCCCCGGCATGTCGCGCTTCACCGTGTAACCGATCTCTTCCTGGATATAGGCCAGATGCCGATAGCCTTCCGGCAGGGTCGCCAGCTTGGCCGCGTCGATCTTCGGAAGGGCGGCCGGGTCGACCGGATCGATGCGGTCCTTCTCGTAGATCGGCTGGCGCAAGACCACACCCCAGCGGCCATCGCGTTTTTCGAGGAAGTCGTAGAAGCGGCCGGTGCAGACCACATCGCAGATCACGCCATGCACCGGCGCACGCTGCGAGATCGTCATCTTGGTCTGGCTGATCGCACGGTTGCCGGCGAGGTCGATCGAGATGCCGCCAAGGAAATGCAGGATGCTGACGCCCTTGGCCCAGCCCTCCTGGCTGACGCGGATGAAATCCGCCGCCGGTCCCTGGAACCAGGTGGCCATCATCCAGCCGTCGTCATGCCAGACGGTGCGGAAACGCTCCCAGTCACCTGCATCGCGCCACATCGCCCAGTTCTGCAGCAGATCGGCAATGGCAAGCCGGTCATCGCGGTCTGTCGTCATGGTCCCTCCCGTCGGACTTGCTTTTTGCAAGTTCACATATATAAACTGGTTCACACTATGGAACAGACTTCATCCGTGACTGTCAAGTCTGCCGACCGCGTGCTCGATATTCTCGAGGCGGTGGCGCAGGGGCATGACTCGTTTTCGCAGCTGATGAGCGCGCTGGGGATTCCGCGCAGCAGCCTGTTCCAGCTGCTCGGCAACCTGACCGCGCGCGGCTACCTGCTGCAGGACGCGGCCAGCTCACGCTATTCGCTGGGTGAGAAAATCGTCGATCTGGCCAAGCGGCGCCCTGCCCCGGCCCTGCAGGCCGTGGTGCTGCCGCTGTTGCAGCGCCTGAGCCAGGAGACCAGCGAGACCACCGGCTTCTATGTGCGCGACGGCGACCATGTGACGGCGATTGCCACCCAGACCGGCGGCCAGGCGCTGGCCTATACCATGCGGGTGGGCGAAAAGGCCCCGCTCTATGCGATCTCGTCGGGCAAGATCGCGCTCAGTCATATGAGCGACCAGGAGATCAAGGCCTATCTGGCGCGCACCGAATTCGAGAGCTTCACGCCGCAGACGCTGGCCACGGCGAAGCAGGTCTGGGAGCAGATCCGGCTGGCGCGCGAGGAAGGCTTTGCCTATGCGCGCGAGGAATTCACCATCGGCATCACCGGCATTGCCGCCGCTGTCGTGGTCAGGGGCGACCTGATCGGCAGCATCAACCTCGCCGTACCCACCGTGCGCTTCAGCAGGACCAGCGCGGCCCTGATCCGCCAGCGCCTGCGGTCAGCCAGCACCGAAATGGCGGCGATGATCGAAGCCGCCGGGCTGCGCCGGCGTGGATGACTGGGGATGGTGGGCGATGACGGGATCGAACCGCCGACATCCTCGGTGTAAAAAATATGCTTGCCCTTTAAGTCTTTGAATTTAAAGGTGCGTGGAACGTCGTTTGTGGCCAGATTGAGCCCGATTGGCGTACAGTCTCCCACTCGTTTTCCCACTTCGCGGCCATCCAGGATCAGGAATACCATCCTGTGGCGTACCCGGTCTGTTGCCGGCTATGAATCCGCGCCATGCGCCACGCTCTTCGCACACTCGCCCAAGTCCTGAACCTCCGCCGTGCCACGGCCGGCAAGGTCGGCGCCGATGTCGTCGCGGTCTGCGATACCTGCGAGAATAAGTGGTTCGTCAAACTGCAGGATGCCATCCGGGAGCGCGGCGATACCGTCACCACCACCGATCTTCTGGGCGAAGCCAACTGCCCGGTCTGCACGGGCGGCAAGGTCGGTTCCATCTACTGCCTGGTCGACGATGCTCCAGCCAGCAGCAGGCCGGTCTGGGGCTTTGGGCATCTGGACCGATACCTCGATACCAGCGAGGCGATCCCGCCGCCGGCGCAGCCCTCCAGAAAGCGGTGGCCATAGCATGTGCAACAGGATGGGCGTCATCACCGATCTGCGGGTGATCAGCACCAGGTTCAACGCACGGCGTGCGCCGGAGCTACCCGAACGCGGCGGGCCGCCCAGACCCGAGATCCGGCCCACGGACCAGCTGCTGACGATCGCGCTGGGTGCGGACGGCGCGCGCAAGATCGTACCGATGCGCTGGGGCCTGGTGCCGCACTGGGAAGCAGCGCCGAAGACGGAATACGCCACCTTCAATGCCCGATCCGAGAAGCTGGCCGGCAGCAAGGCGTTCGGCCCCAGCTTCGAGGGTGCGAAGGGCAAGGGTGGCCGCTGCCTGATCCCGTTCGATGTGTTTTACGAGTGGACCGGCACGAAGACCCCGAAGCAGAAACACAAGATCACCACCACCGACAACAGGATGCCCGCCTTTGCCGGCCTCTGGGCCAGCTGGAGGCCCAAGGGCGGCGCGGCCGAGGGTATCGCCCTGCTGAGCTGCAGCATCATCACAGTGCCCGCCAATGCCGATATGAAGGCCATCCACGACCGCATGCCGGCAATCCTGCCAGAAGACGCCTATCCGCTCTGGCTTGGCGAGGCCGCGGTGGGCAGCGCCGAGCTGCAGGGCCTGCTCCAGCCCTACCCGGCCGGCCGCCTGGTGATCGACCCGCCGCAGGCGAGAGCCGACTAGAATGAGGCGTAAATGCGGCATGCGGCACCAGCATGCCGGCCATGGCCAATGAGCGCAGGACAAGAAGACGATTCGCGCCACATCATGGCCATCATGATGATCAAGAATGCCCTGAGGAACCGAAGCGAAGGCCACACGTTTGGCCTACCCCCACTGTGACGATGGTCACCGCCGGCCATGGTTAACGGGCTGGAAGAAAGTCTTAACCCAGCCAATATCAATATCTTGGGACTTTCGAAGTGATTCGGTTACCACGTCTAGCGTCAAGAGGGTAATCAATATGCCACTTGCACCCGACGACAAAAACCGCATTAATCCGCCTAAGAAGAAGCCGGCCGCTGAGAACCAGCGACCGACGCACCGGGGAAAAACAATGACAAACGCCGCTGCCACCACTGCCGAGATCGCTGCTCGCGATCAGGACAGCGTACCTCTGCGCGGTCACAAGTATGACGACGTTGTCACTGCTGAGCAGTTGAAGGCCATCGACGACCTCGTTGGTCCTATCGACGAAGCTGATCTCGAGGATATCCGCCAGCGCCGCTGGTGAACTTTGGCCGAAATCTACTCCTATCCGGAGCACACCGCACCGGAAACGAACGAGATCGTGATGTCCCGCTGGCCACGGGACGACGGCAAACCACCCGGATTTAAAGACCGTCCTTGTTTGGTGCGCCGCGTCGCACGGCACAAAGGGAAAATCGTGGTTCGTGTCGCTTACGGCACGACCAATATGGACGGCCGTCCGCTCCATAGCTTTCCGATTGTGATGCCGGCAGACATGGACCTCGCTGGCCTGCACCAGGCGACACGCTTCGTCCTCACCGACATGAAGTGGGCGCACTGGGACAACCGCTTTTTTCGTTGTATCGGAGGCCGGCCGACACCTGTTATCGGCAGGCTCTCTGATGCAAAAATTGCGGAGCTGGCCTCGCAGGTGAAGATGCTTGAAGAACGGCTCGGCCAACCGCTCTGAGGCCTCGCCCCACATTCGTTCAACGAATGTGGCCCCAGCATTGCCATACGTCGAAGTCGCTGAAGATATGGCAAATCCTGCGTAGGTCGACGCAGGACTCAGCTACAACACCTGCTATCCTGTCGGCATGCTGCTGACGATCATCGCCGGCATCTGCATTGCCGTGGCGCACATGTTATCGGGTGAGTCCGTGATGGTGCTGCTGCGCCGGCATGCAGGATGGCCGGTGCCGGCCGGCTTGGGCGCCCTGCTCGGCCTGGTGCTGGCGGGCGTTACTGCCCTGCCCTGGTCTTGGTGATCTCGCCGCGGCGATCCGCCAGCCGCTGCCGCTTTTCGGTGATGCTCTGCATGGCATCGCGGAAGGCCGTCTCACTGAGTTTGCCCTGCCCGAAGTCCTTGCGCAGCGTGCCGGCCTGGAAGTTCAGTTCGCGGCCGATGCTGTCCAGTTCCTTGAACTGCATGGCGTAGCCGAAATCCACGTCGCGCGTGCCGACCTTGATGCCGGCGCTCTGCAGCAGGGCTTCCGGCAGGCTGTAATCGTTGCCGGCGCGATCGCGTGCGCCCTTCGCCGCCAGCGCGATCTTCTCCCAGTACCACGAGCCCGGCACCCATGGTGCTGACGGCGCCAGCGACTTCCATGCGTAGTCGCCAATGTTCTTGGCCTGCTCCCACGGCGTGTCTGTCTTGGTGTTGATGATGGCCTTGCCGTCAAACGACTTCTTGTTGAGGAAGATTTCGGCGCCCATGGCGATCGGGCCACCGGGCACCAGCGGCGCCGGGATCGGCAGCGCACTGCTGCCCTGCCCCAGATCGAAGACGTCAGCCCCCGGAATCCAGCGGCGAATATCGAGGAACACCGGGTTGTCGTCGCGGTTGCCGGGCAGGCGCATCAGGCGCGGCACGCCGATCCAAGTCCGGCCGCGCTCATTCTCGCGCAGGGAACCGCGCTCCTTGTCCTCGTCGCCGTCGTCACCGAGCATGGCATAGGCCAGCGCGTTGATGCCGTAGGCGATGGCGAAATACTTGGCGAGCTTCCACGGCTTGCCGGCGATGGTCTTGGCGATGATCGGTGCAGCACGATAGGTGTAACTGATGAACGGCAGGAACGAGCGGCGCAGGAAATTGATCCACGGCGCGCGGATGTCGTAGTCGATGAACTGCTCGCGCGCTTCGTCGGCCGCAGATTTGGGGCTGAAGCCCTGATCCAGCCGGCGCTTAAACAGCGCCAGGCGGAAGACCTCGTCCTCAAGCTGGTAGGCTTGCAGCATCTTCTGGTCCAGCTTCTTCACCGGCTCCAGCAGGCGGGCCAGCTTGCCCAGCACGGCAAATGCCTTGCCCATGGCGCCGTCGGCCTTGCTGACCTCGATGGCGTTCTGCTTTGAAATCTCGTCCAGCACGGGCTGCAGAATGTCGCGGCGCATCTCGCTGCTGACCATGTCGGCACCAAACGCCGCATTGTCGTTGGCCAGCTTCCACAGGCCGTCCTTGTTCAGGTAGGACCGGGCGGCCGAGGCGAAGTCGGTCATCCGGACGTCGGCCATGTCCATGAGCATGAAGTTGCTCATCACGTTGTTCATGTGAACCACGGGATTGCGGGCGGTCTTGTTCTGCTTCCACTGGGCCAGCAGCTCGGACCAGATGCCGCGCTTCGTGAGAGCTTCGATCTCATTCAGGTCGCGCCAGATCTCGGCCCGCACGAACTTGCCGCTCAGCGCGCCCCAGCGCAGCTTGCCGCCGCTGTTCGGGATCACCGTGTCCGGCACCTTGACCCATTCCACATCGGCGTCATTCCAGAAGCGGTTGTAATCCGAGGCGTTCACCCAGCGGTCGGCCGGCTCCTGCGCACGGGCCCAGCCTTCATTGCGGGCGATGTCGCGATAGAACCGGCCCACGGCCAGGTCATGCGCCATGGTCAGGAAGGTTTTGGCGATGGTGTAGCGGGCGTCGGTGATCTCGCCCATCTGCTCACGCTCGGCCTTGGTGTAATCGCGCCACAGCACGGCCTTGCCGTTCCGGATGTCGCGCACCTCCCAGGTGCCACGATCCTGATAGTCGGCATACTTGCCCGGCACATCCTTGTCGGCCGGCCACCAGACGCGGTCCTCTACAACAGGTTTCCGCTTCTCGCCCAGCGGCAAATCCTGCTGCGCCTGACGCTCCAGCAGGCGGAACGACTGCTTTATATCGGCCGGCTTGCCCATGCCGCCGGCATAGCCCGGGACGTCTTCCATCAGGCGCGGCATGTCCACATCGAGGAAGATGCCGCGGCCCTTCAACTGGTCGCCCAGCACGCGGCGGCGCCGGCTGGTCATCTGCTGACCGGCCCAGCGGGCCAGGCTCGACTTGGAATCCTCGTATTTCGTGTAAACGCGATGCAGGTAGGTGCCGCGGTTGCGCTCATAGCTTTCCGGCGACAGCAGGCCCAGCGCCACGGCTTCCTGACTGAGCTGGTCGATGGCCACCCGGACCGGCTCGGCCAGTTCCTGCCATTGATCGGCCGGGATTTCCTCGCCCGTCAGCACGGCATGCAGCACACGCCATTCCTCGGGCGTCTTCACCGTCTCGGCCAGCTTGGCCAGCAGGTCACGGCCTTCCAGCGCAACATGGCGCTCATCCAGCCGGCGCTCCCTGTCACGGGCGATGTAATCCGCCTGCAGGCCATAGCGGTCGATCAGGCCAGCGCGCGCGGCCTCAAGCGTCGGGTTGAGCCAGTTGAAGGCGCCGCCCTTGCTGAACTTCGCCTCGGTGATCAGCTTGCCGGCCTTCTCGGTCAGTTTGACGCCGGGTTTCCAGTTGCCCTTATCGTCCATGCCGCCGAACCAGTCGAACGGCATTTTCAGCGCGCGGTCCACGGGATAGCCGTGCGCCAAGCCCCAGAGCATGCCTTCCTTGCGGGCAAGCTGGGTGGGTTCTTTCTCGACCAGCCGGTTGAACATCGGCTTGGTCTTCTTCTTGTCGGGATCGAGCAGCGGCGCGTCATCGGCGCCGGCCGGGCTTATGCCGCCCTGGTCGCTTTCCGCTTCGGCTTCAGGTGACTGAATGCCTTTTGTGCTGAGGCGGCGGTTGCGCTCGCCTTCTGCCGAAGCCGCGCGGCCTCGGAGTCCTTCAGCGTCGCGGAAGTTGAGGATGTACCGGGCTTCGTCTGCCGTGAGGCTCGCGGGCTCGATGTCGAAGAGGTCTTTGACTGCATCGCCGAACCGCCTTTCGATCTGCGTGAGGACGTGCCGCTTTGGGACCAATACACCCTCGCGGCTGGCATTCACAAGGGTAATCGTGCCGACGACCTTGCCGCCACCTGCCTGAATATGGCTCGCCATGTCGGCCAGCGTGCCGCCCATGGTGGTGACATCGTCCACGATCACATAGCTGCCGCCCTGCTTCACAGCACCCTCGAACAGGGACCGGGCCAGCAGGCGCTCCATGGGTCCGGCACCGGTGTGGAAAGCCCGATTGACCTGCACGACTTCGGTGCTGGTGTCACCGCCCGTAGCGGCGGCGAACATGCCGGCAAGGGCTGCCGGTATCTGGTTGTCGCCGGTGAACTCTTCTGCCAGCACGGGCGCGAACAGCGTGCCTTCCTCGAAGCGCTGCTGCGCGGCTTCGATCATCTCGGCCGGCACAACATCGCGCACCAGGCGGATCGCGGCTTCGCCATCGCCGCCTTTGGCTGCCTTGTAATCCGGATGGTTTTTCAGGCGTTCCATGTTGCGGAAGGCCGACAGGTGCGGCTCGGCCGCAGCCGGAATGCCTGCGACCCGGTTGAACATGGGCCGGCGGTCCGCCATCGCCGCCTGCTGGCCCGACGGCACGGCCTCCGCCGAGGCCAGCTTGCCGGTTTCCATGGCGCTGAAGATGTCGCGCCAGTCCGGGTCTTTGCCGAAAACGCGGCGATAGGCGGCACGGATGCGGCGCAGGAACTCCGCCACCTTGCGGAAAATCTTGTTGACCTCTGAGGACTGGTCACTCTGGTAGTCGCCCTTGCCGAACTCGACGGCGACGGCTTCCTCGATCTGCTTGTCCTTCGTCAGGTCAGGATAGAAGCGTTTGATGTCATGCCGGGCCAGCCAGCCCTCGTCCTGGGCGGCGCGCGCCAGAATGTTCCACTCGGCCGGCGTGATGACGCCGAAATCGCGCAGCAGATGCACGGACTCATGCCGTGCAGTACTGACCGGGTCTGGATTATCCAGCGCCATGACCAGCAGCTTGTCGACAGGGCTGACGACACCCGCAACATCATCCCAGGTCTCGGGCCGGCCAGTGTCCTTGTCAGCTTCAACCTTGCCCAGCAAGCGATCCACGATCACGACATTCATGTCGCGCAGGCCGGTGATCCGCGTGATGATCGGCGCTACCATCTGTGCCAGCGCATCGCGCTTGGCCACATACTCCGGCGCCAGGCGGACATAGCCTTTGGCGTCATTCAGGATCGGGATTTCGTCCGCGACTACGCCATCGGCTGAGTTGAGCAGAATCCGCTTCGGCCGACGCTGGCGATCGAACATAACCGTCTGCTTGCGCGCGCCGGTATCGAACAGGCCTTCATCAGCGGCCTGCTGGGGCTTCGCGGCTTTCTTGCCGCCCTCCATACGGCGCTCGGCAACGGTGCGATCGTTGGCTTTCTCTGCACCCGGAATGACGGTCTGTTCGCCCTGAGCGGTCTGCTCGGAAACGGGCTTCCGCAGATCGGCAACCTTGAAGACGTGGCCGCCGCGATTGGTCCATACGCCAATCTGGCCCTCTTTGATTTCTTTGAACGGCGCCGGCCGCGCACTCGACGTGTAATCGACAAAGCGGCCCTGATCGACGGAGAAATAGACCGTATTGCCATCGGCATCGAAGGTGTTGCCAGCGGTGGTGCGACCTTCCCGTACCAGCTGCTCGGCGAAATCCTTGGCTTCAGCCTGCGAGAATCGAGGTGGCGGAGTCTCATCCGGTGCTTCCTCGCCATTGAGGATGGCCATGGCTTCTTCCGAGCCCATGGTGCTGCCAATAGCGAGCGCGCGAATCTCCTTGGACTCACCGAACTTCCCGCCCCAATAGCCCATGAGGTAATCGGAAATCGGATTGAACCCTGTGGGCTTCATGTCGGAAGTGTTGAGCAAGCGAGCAGCAGGCGGCTTGCCTTCCTTGGCATCGCGCCAGCCGCGCACCATGGCACCAGCAACAGGGCTTTCCCTGTGCGGCATACGGTCCGCGCCGAGACCGCGCAGCCAGGCCTTAAAAGGACCGCTGTTCCAGATTTTGAGATGATCCTGCTCAGCCAGCCTGGCGTCGGCTTCGCTGGTATCGGGCGCCTCGGCAGCGGCCTCGCCTACTTCGCCGGCTTCCCCTTCCTCGCCCTGATCTTCTCGGCTGCGTTCAGGTTCGCGATCTGGCGCTGGATCTCGGCCCGCAGCTTCTGCGGCAGGTTCGGGTTGCGCAGCTGGGCCTGCAGGCTCTCCAGCAGGACTGCCCGCTCGGCGGGGTTCAGCGTCTTCGCTTTCGCCTCGCTTGGCGTCAGGGCCGGGTAGTTCGGAGTCGGGGAACGGGGTGTCTGTGCCATCATTGACCTGTGCCTCCACCTTAGCCGCGACAGCGTCTGCGTCAATCGCAGCGGCCGTCACGACGATATAGATTGCTTCCGCGATGTCTTCGCCGGCGCCGATCAGCGCCATGACGCGGTCGATTTCCTCGGGCAGCAGATTGCCGCCTGCGGCCTTGACGCTGGACTCCACTTCATCCCGGGTCTCGTTGAAGCGGCGCTCAGCGTCAGCGGCCTGCTCGGTCGCGTCCTGCTCCGCCACCCAGCCGCTGTCGTTCTGCGACCAGCCGCGCGCGCGGAAATCCTTGGCCTTGCGGGCAGCGATGCCTTTGCGCAGCAGCTCGAACAGATCGCTCGACGTTGAGCCCTCCGACAGATAACCGGCTTCAACCATGGCCTCGCGCATCATGTCGGGTTCCTGCCCGGCCTTTCGGATCAGGTTGCCCAGACGCGGCACGATAGTCCGGTGCGCGTCCATGGCACGAAGCTCGCCACCGGGATCGCGCAGCCCGCCGCTGGCGGCGATGAACTCCACGGCATCCATGGGCCGGCCCAGCGAGGCGCGCTTCTTCGGCGCCAGGCCGGCGCCGGGCTTGTAAGTCACGGGCTTGGTGTTGTCGCCGTTCTTCAGCCAGTTTTTGAACTGGCGCTGCGTCATCGGCGTGACGGCGCCGATCCTGCTCTGCGCGCTGCCGTCGCTGAATGCGCGCTCATAGGTCGCCAGCGCGTCATCCGGGCTGGAGAAGCCGATCATGACCTTGTGTTCGTCGAAAGCGCCGGTGGGCTCTTTCTGGTCGATCACATAGATGGTGGGAGCGGCGACGTCCTGGCCGATGTAGACATCCACCGGATCGCCGTCGGCGCCCTCCGTGCGGCGGATCTCGCCGTAATGCGCCGGGAAATCGGGCACGGACCACGAGCCATCCTTGGCGGTGCGCTCGCCGCCGCGCGGCGTCTCGATGTTGATCTTGAGTCCGTTCCAGTCCACCACGGCCTTGGCATAATTGCCTGCTTCGGCCTGTGCCGGCGGCGGGCTGGCGTTGGTGCGCTGGGCTGCCCGATCCACGTCTTCCGCCGTCAGGATCACGGTGGGATTACTGCGCGTCGCTTCTTCCTGGGGGATTGCGGCTGCCGTAGCGGCTTCCTGATCGGCGCGGATCTCATCCAGCGGCCGGTCGTCGTCCATGATGTCGCGCACGCTCGGCTGCGGCGGCACGGGCGGGGTTTCACGTGATACCGGCGCACGCGGGTCGGCGCCGACAAAGGGTTCGGCTGGCTGCGCGCCGGCCGGCACGGTGGATTCCTGAAACGGGTAGCCGGCGGGTGTGGGCGGCAGATCGACGGATGGGAGATTGGGGGGTTCGGTGCCGAAATACGGCTCCTGGCGCTCAGCTGCAGGCGCAGCAGCGGCTTGCGACGCGGGGTCTGCGTGCATGACCGTGCGCGCGGCGGTGATGCCGGCGCTTTGCGGCAAGGCGCCAAGGCCTTCCGCGATGATGTCGCCGGGCTTGAACTCGCCATCGGCGCTGAACTGGGCGGATGCTTCGCCAGCCATCTCGGATGCCGTTTCGGCGGCGACGTTGCGGGCTCCGATGCCAACGTTGCGAAGTGCGCTGCCACCGCGCAGCGGCGCGGCCAGGCGACCGCCAGCGGCATCGAAGGCAGCGATGGCGGTACCGCGCATGTTGCCCTTACGCCCGGCCTCGGCGAGGAAGGCAGGGTCGGTCAGCGCGGTTTCAACAGCGCGCTGGTCCTGCAGGTTGATGCCGCGATCCCGCAGCAGGTCGACCACTGCCAGACCGTATTCCGTGGGATAGCTGCCACCAGCCAGACCTGCAAGGAAGGCTGGAACGCCGCCCACGGGTGCCGCGATGGTGCCGGCGATCAGCCCGGGTGCTGCCAGCGGCGCGCTCTCGAGGCTGAATTGCTGCAGGATGCCGGCGGGATCGGTGGCAAAGGCCTGCCAGGCACCGCTCCAGTCGCCGTCATTGGCACGCTGCACCAGCGCGTCGGCCGCTGGGCTGCGCGGCAGGGCTTTCTGCGCGGCATCGCTTTCCGCCAGCCGGCCGACATTGCGCGCCAGGCCTGCCGTGCTCTGGGCACGCAGGCTCTGCCGATCGGCCTGACCCATGTGCTGGTAACCGGCCGGATCATCGGCATCCGTCACGGCTTCGCCGCGGTCAATCCGGTCCATGATGCTGAGCGCCGTGCCGCCGGCTTTCGCCAGCGTGCCGACCGCGCTCTGCTTCAGGGTTTCGACGCCGCTTTCCAGCTGGGCACCGGCGCGGGTGGCCCATGGAATAGCATCGTATGCGGCTTGCTCCGCCGCCAGATCGCGCGCTGTGGGCAGTCCGACCTTGCGCAGGCCAGAGGTCCGCTGCATGGTTTCCGGCGCCGGTTCCGGGGGTGTTTCATGTGAAACCGGAGTTACGGGCGCGGAAAACTGCGGAATTTGTGTTTCCGGGATGGCCGAGTGGCCTTGCGCAGGGGATTGATCGAACTCGGCGCCGCCCGACGCCAGGCGATCCAGCACTGGGGTCTGGAACTGGGGCGCTGCGGATTGGCCGACGCGACGCAGCCCGGAAGGGCGCGCCGTCGCAATATCGGACGCAACAGCACTGCTGCCGCTGTCAAGAAACCGGACCATGCCGGGCTACTCCGCGACAAACCTACGCCCATCACTCGTGGCGTAGACGGGTAGCCCCCCCTCAAATTCCCCGGTGAACGTACCAGAAACACCGCCCTCTGTATAGGTCGGCGGGATGCCGCCATTCTGCAGCGCGCCACCGAGCTGCGCCTCGCCACCGCTGCCAGTTTGGCCGGCCGGCTGCTGATTGTCCTGACCGAGCGAGCCGAACAGGCGCTCCAGCATGCCGGGACTTTTCGCGGCCTGTGGATTGGCCGAACCGAGGATCTGGCCAGCCTTGGCGTAATCGCCGGTGATGTAAGCCTCATAGGCCTGAATCGCCGCCTCGCGCTGCTGCGGCGTCTGGTACAGCGGCACGCCGGCCGCATCCTTCTGCCGCTCCGTCCAGGCCAGCGCGCGCATGCGGATGGTCTGCGGATTCGGCGCGATCGAGGTGGTGCGGCCATTGGCGCCGACGCCACGCAGCCCGGTCCCCTTGAATGGCTCGCCGGTCTCGGTCTTCACCGGCACGGCCACGCCATTGCGGTTGGTCATCACGACGCCTTCAGGGGAATAGAGATACTGCGGCGCCGGCTGGTGTGGCGACAGATACCCCGTGCCCTTCATCTGACCCGTGTTGGGGTCGAAGATCATTTGATGATTCTGGCCGGATTTATCGACGCCCTGAGTCAACTGCGGGGCATAGCGCGGCGTGTCCTGCGGGCCCTGCGCACCGGCGACGGTTTCCGCCACCCGGCCGCTGTTGAGGCCCAGAAAATACTGCTGCGCGAACTGGAAGCGCTTGCCGCTCTGGTGCGGATCCGGGAAGGATTTCGCCGCGGCATCCATGGCGCGGGTCCAGTTGAGCACGGTGTTTTTATCGTTCAGCGCTGCTTCCATCTGCGGCGGCAGTTTCACGCCGAACTGCTGCGCATACTGCTTGGCCTGCACGGGATCGGTCTTGGCCAGCTCAAACGTCTGGCGCATGACCTGCTCTTCCTGCTGGGCATCGGCCATCATCATCCGCGCGGCTTCGCCACGGGCGCCCTTCACCTGCATCAGGCGGTCCGCGACGTTGCCGCGCACATCGCGCAGGCGCTGTCCCGTTGACGCCGGCGCGGCGGCTGCACCCTGCGGCTGTCCCGTGTTGAACTGCGCGGCGCCGGGGTCGCTCTGCAGGTTGGCGGCAGCATGCGGGTCCATGCCTTGCGGCACGGGAACCTGCGGTGCGGGAGCCGGAGCTGCCTGCGGTCGCCCCTGCCCGGCTGCGGCGGCGCCATAGGCGTCGTCAACGTCTTGCGCCAGGCGCTCCGCGCGCCGTGCTTCACCGATCCGAATGTCGTTCAGCTCGGCATGCTGACCCGCCGCCCGGCTGCGTTGAAACGCGTCGACAGGACTCGCGCCACCGCCACGGATGAACCCCAGACCGCTCATGCTTCGCCTCCCTTTGCCGCATCCTGCCGACTCCTGCGGCCCTTCACTTCGCTCGCCATGTAACCGGCGAGATCGCTCAGCGCACGGGTGCCAGTCTCAGCTGTCGCCAGCCCCGCATCGGCACCGGCATAGGCCGAGCCGAGGGCTGCCTGCGATTCCGCTGCACCCGTGCTGCGGTCCAGCCCGGCCTGCTGCGAGGTGGCCTGCATGTTCTGCCCGCTCTGTTGGCCCGCCGCCTGATCCGCGCGCTGCAGATTGCTGGTGATGGCGCGGTTGACGAAGTCGCTTTCCACGCCCTTCTGCACCGCGACCTGGGCACGGCCCGAGCCGCGCAGACCTGACGTCGCCAGCCGGTTGCTGGTCGTGCGGCGCAGTTCGTTCAGCTCTGCCTGCTGCTGCGGATTGAGCCCCTGCGGATTGGCGTAAACGCCGCGCAGGTACGAGTTGGCGGGTTCAGTGGCTTTCTGGATGGTATCGAAACGGCGCTGCGCAGCGGCGTTCGCTTCGCGCGTAGCGTCTGCCGCAGCACGGTGACCGGCCGCGACCTTCTCCGCTGCTTCATCGTTTGCATTCTTGCTGAGCAACGTAGTGGCCACATTCGCGACACCGAGAATGCCCGAAGCCACGCCTCCGGCACCGCTGAAGAAATCTCCAACGTCTGAAAACCAGCTCATGGCGTGACTCTTACGCTACGACGCGGGACAGCGGAGACTGTGCGCGCGGCATCGTCGGTGCGCCGGGCAGGCCAGGCATGGCCGGCGGGGTGGGTGCCCCGATCCGCCCTTCCGCCTTCAACCTGCCCTGATAGGTATCGAGCCGCTGCAGGATCGGGCCGTATTCCTGACCCAGCATCTTGATGAACAGCTGGGTCAGGCGCGGCGTCAGCGCAGTCGCCATCTCGACCCGCTCAGACTCACTGAGAACAGTATTGAACTGCTGTGCGATTGCATCAGGCGTGAGCATGGGCGGACTCCTTGTTGATGATGCGACCGATCATGCCGCAGAGGGGGGCGCCGGCGCTGAGAAGCACCCGGCCAAGCCAATGCCCGTGTTCACCGACACCCTGCCGGAACGCCATCTCGCGCGCCCAAGCCAGCGCCAGCGGTGCGAAGAGAAGTGCCAGCGCATTGCCGGCCAGGCTTTCGCTGCGCATTACAGCGACAAGCGGCACAGCCCATGCGTGATAGCCCGACACAACATCGGCAGGCATGGCGGCTCCGAAGGCTGCGTCAGCACGATAGGAGGCATCATCGAGCCAGCCGCGACGGTGCATTTCGGTGCAGATAACACTGTCACCCCCGCCGCCTCCGCCACTACCACCGCCGCCACTATCAGTCGCAGTGGAGGCGGCACCGGTACCACCATCTGCGGCGTCACCGGTATCTGCAGCGGCATTGCCACCAGAGTTTCCGGGCCCCGGTCCGGGGCCCGGGCCGGGGCCCGGCGAACCGCTCGGACCTGGCGCCGGCGTGCCTTGGGCGTTGTTGTCGATTGCGTCGGCATCGGGGCCTACCGCGACTTGCCCATTCGCGCCAGTCGAGTTCGGCGCGCCTGCCGTGGAGCTAGCCCCACCCGGACCCGTCGCGTTGCCACTTGTACCGTCGGCAGCATCATTCGTCGCAGATAGTCCAGTGCCACCTGCCGAGGCAATATCGTCACTCATCATGCTGATAGCTTTGTTCGCGAGGGCCTTCATTGAGAACATCACAGGGCTCATCAGGAAGCTTCCTCCCGCCGCCACGCCTCGCGCCATGCCACTAACACCACCAGTGTCGGGCGAACCCGAAGGGGGGCCAATTCCGATGTCAGCAGCAAGGCCGACGCTTGGATCGCCCGGGCTTGGGACGCCGTCACCTTCATCCGCGCCGACACCGCCATCGCCGGGGCCGCCGCCACCGCCTTGCCCACCTCCGCCGCCGGTGCCGCCGCCCGCACCTCCCTGCCCACCGCCATTAGAGGGCGGTGCCGGGATGCCCACGGTTTCGCCGTCCTCAGTCATGCGCTTGTTGGCGTCCTCGTTGGCCAGCAGGCTCGTGAAGTTGATTGCACGCGAGCCACGCCGACCTTTGACACCACCGAAATCCGAAAGACCCAGCGCCATGTTGGCCTCCAATAAAAAAGGGCAGCCGAAGCTGCCCTATGGTGAAAACTTGATGCCTGTTATGGCAGGCATCGCTTCAATGGTTCGGCGAACCCGTGACGCCAAAGATCGTGCAGATCGGCATCATAGTGAGAAGTTTCTCCGTCAAGAATTGCCGCACAATTGCCGGCTCGCGAGCGAAATGCTTCCCATGCCTGCTGCGGGATCAGTTCATCCCGTTTACCACGGATGTGAAGCTGCGGAATCCGTGAGAGCTTTTCAGCGACCTGCAATGGGTTCTGACCATCCACGACGAAATCTGCGGCGGCTCCGTACTTGCCGGCCTGATACTTGAATGTCGCCTCGGTATCGAGTGCTGCGCTGATCGTCCTGATGCTGGCAATGTCATCACGGCGCGCAGCAACCAACACAGCCAGCGTCCCGCCAGATGATGTCCCGATCAGATGCACAACTCGCGCTCCAGACATGGCCTTGGCTTCGTCAATCGCCTTGGACACGGCAACCAGCACCGGCTCACTGTAGCGACCCCGATCCCACCAGTAATGATCACTGCATTTCGGATCGGTCTTCGGCGTCACCGCGAAGCACGGACGCTCCAGAATGTAGATGCTGCGGCCTGCCGGCGCGGAATCGAAGTAATAACCGGGATCGTCCGGCGCGTTCTGGGCCGGCGTCGTATAGGTCCGCCTTCCAGAATTGTCGCTCTGCCAGAAATTGATGCCGTCGCCGAACAGGGCGATTTCGATTTCAGCCGCCTTGTCCAGCTTCGGGCGCCGCAGGACCAGCTGAAATTCACCTGCTTTGATCTGGTGCCGGGTATACCCCCTGGCCGCTGCTGCAGCGTCGGCTTTGGCAATCTGCTTGTCCGGATCTCGGCGAATGATCTCCGATCCCTGAGCAAACAGATTTCCGACTTCCGAGCGCTGAGTCACACAGCCAGCGAGCGCCGCTGCCACCAGAATGAATACCGCCGTCTTCATGCCCGCCTCCGATTCCCTATGGCCGAGTTTAACTCGGCGCACGCTGGAGCCGGTATTGATATGTCACGCTGGCGCCTACGCCTGGAGCCGCAGCAATCGTCAGGGTGAAGCCTGCTGTCGTCTTGGTCAGCTTGGTGGTCTGGTATGCCCCCGAGGCCGGGGTGCCTGTTTCCGCAACTACAGGGGTAAACAGCACGATATATGTGGTATCCGGCAGGGCCGAACTGAATGTGGCAGTCTTCGTCGTGTCGGCCGCGCCAAAGGTCAGGGTGCCGAAGACACCAGCGGCAGACATGGCCCGGTCAGCCAGAATATAGGCGTTGTTGGCCGTGTCCTGGGCCGAAGCGACCGTGGCCGTGGACGGGTCTGGCAGGTCAGAGGGATCGAAATTGCCGCTCTGGGCTTGGTCCGGAGCAGCTAGAAAATAACTCATGGCCTTCTCATAGAAGTCCTGAGCCCACTGCATAGAAGAGCGCTGGTCCGTGGCGGCGTCGCCAGTGACGCGGGGCGGCGGGGGCGGTGTGAGAATAGCGGTCATCAGTCGGCCTTCTCGACCACGGCTTCCATCTTGGAAATCTCGATCTCGCAGTCATCCGTGGCCATGATCTCGAACTGGAAGCTGTGCCCGGTGCCGAAGCCCCCATATTCGATGTACTGGAAACCCCGGCCGGCCTTGCCCAGACCCTTCTGCTTCCAGTTGGACCAGGCCTTGTTGTCGCGCTTCACCCGAAGCGAGATCGAGGGCTCAGCGGTATGGCTGCCGACGCCGCGCTTCACCCTTATCCGGAGATTGCAGATCTCGTAGGGACCGCTGTCGCCGATGAACCCGGTACGGGCATAGAGCCGGGAAATACCGCCGGCATTGCTGTAGCTGTCGCGCTTCAGGCGGTAGATCACGCCTTCCCCGCCGAAATAGGTCTCGTCGTTGATGGTCCAGTGCGACCAGATCGGGTAGCGCACGGGCCGTGCTTGGCTCTGATCCCAGCCAAACAGGCTGGACCAGCGCTTGTTGCGGTAGTCATACAGCAGCGTCAGGCCCTTGCTTCCATAGGCGTTCAGGGCGTGCGGCAGTTGCAGCAGCACGAAACGCTGGCCGAACACATCGAGCGGACGGTCCGGGTTGCCGCCGGTCCAGGCTTCCTCCCAGTTATCGGCCGTCTCCAGCACCAGGCCGATATCGTTGCTGACGGGTTGCGTCACCTGGCCCGAGAAGCGGACATATTCACGACCCCGGTTGACGCAGAACAGGGCATTGTCGGCGAACAGCAGCGTGTAAGGCGCTGACAGGCCTTCGCCGATAGCCCAGCGCCGGAAGAACGGGATGTCGCCCGTGGTCAGGCGCTCGAACTGCTCAAAGCTGCTACTTCCACCCAGCAGCAATTCACGGAAGGGCGTGACGATCAGGCCGTCGATATTGTCAGGCTGGCCTTCGGCCGCGAAGGTATCGAGGGGTTCGAATGTCCGGGTATCGCCGGGCGGGGAATGGATGAATCTACCGCTGTCGCGTTCGTTCAGCAGCAGGAACCCGTCGATGAAGCCGCAATGCGTGGAATCCGGTGCATCGGGGCTCAGCAGTTCCGTTTCCTGCCCGGCGAAGCGCACTGGCTTGCGACCAGCCGTCATCACCAGTTCGTCTTCCGTGCGGGCGAATATCACGCGTCTGTCACCCGCAACAGGAACGCTGGTCTTGTCGATCGCGACGCCCAGCCGGTCCACGGTATAGAACCGGCCCTTGCTGGTGGCCGCTACGAGATCGCCGCGCCATTCATGCAGATGCACCCGGCCATTGTCGGGCAGCTGGCAGAACACCTCGAAGCCCCAGAAGCGCGAGATGCCGCCGGCTTCATTGATGAAGCAGTTCTCCAGAGCCGAGTGCGACTGGCCGGCGTGGATTTCGTCCAGATTGCCGTAGAGTTTCCCGTTCAGCGGGATGGGCGACCACTCAATCGCCATGTCACAGGCTCGTCGTTACATCGACGTCGCAGGTCCATTCGATGGTCTTGGCCGCGGCGCCCGTCACGCGCAGTTCGATCTCAGGACCGTTGGCGGCAAAGGTTGCGGCCCAAGCAGAATCGTCCTCATAGGCGGTGCGAACATCAGCCACGCTGCCGAGCAGGGCGACGGAGCCCGCGACCAGGGCACCATTCGCCAGTGCGGACCCGCCGCTGCTGCCCGTGATGACTTCGTTGTCAATGAAGGCGCCGTCGATGTCGCGAAGCGTCAGCGTGCCCGTGGTGCCGCCATCGCTATCGGCAATGATCCGGGCCGTGGCGCCAGAGGTAGCGCCGGTTAGGACGTCGCCCACCGTGAAATTTGCCGACTGGGCGTCGTAGAGCAGCGTCGAACCGGCACGCTTGGCGGTGACCGCGATCCAGTAGCCGCCCACGCCGGTGCCATTGCGCTGATTGCCGATCACCCGACCCAGCAGGTAGACCACTTCTCCGGGCTCAAGCGTGCGGGCCCAGGCCTTGGTAACCGTGGCATCCGTGGTTAGGCCTGTCGTGGCGCCATGGTCGTTCTTGTACCATCGGTTCAGGTAGGAGGCCGTGCCGGCGACGGTGACCAGGCTCTCGTTGCAGTCCCGCAGCAGCACGGAATACAGCGGCGAGGTCAGCGTGAAGGCCACTTCGGAGAACCGCATTTCGATGAAAGCCACATCGAGTAGCGTGTCACGCAGGTTGACCGCACCTTCCGACATCTCGCCGCCGATGATCTGCAGGCTTTCGATGGTGTTCAGCAGGCGGGCCGCAGCAGAGGCGTCACTGTCGTCAAGCACGTCGAGGTTGATGGTATTCCCGGTCCACCAGCAGCTTTCCAGCCGGACCCAGCGGGCACCGTTGACCCGGACC
The DNA here is from genome assembly GCF_943371255.1 of Ferrovibrio terrae. Classification (GTDB taxonomy): domain Bacteria; phylum Pseudomonadota; class Alphaproteobacteria; order Ferrovibrionales; family Ferrovibrionaceae; genus Ferrovibrio; species Ferrovibrio terrae_B. The sequence goes on from NZ_CALRUC010000001.1 coordinate 23,552, forward strand.
GCCGTGCCGGTGTTGTCCTCGAATCCGATGTCGCGGAAGACATTATGCCAGCAGGCCATGTCCTCAAACGACAGGTCGATGCCGATGCCACTGGTCTGCGTCACCGCGCCGCCTGACCATTCGTTGAACATGAAGGCGTCGCCGTCCGCCCCGCCGCCGGCATCGTCGTCGCCATAGAGCTTTGCGCCATTGGTGTTGTTGGTCAGATAGAGATTGCGGGCATTCAGCTTCCGGCCGCCCTTGAAGTGCAGGCCGATGGCAAAACGCTTGATGTCCACATCGTCGAAAAGCAGTTCCGAGCGGGCCTTGCCATAGACGCCTGTGCTGGATGCCGTGTTGTTCACACCGTCGATGGTGATGGCACGCAGGCCGGCGCGGTCGCCCGCCATGGTGACGCAGCGGTTGGCGGTCTGGCATTGCAGGATGGTGACGCCTCGCCCCTGCCCCTGCAGCACGCAGCCGCCGGCAATGCTCAGCGCGGTAAAGGCATAGGTGCCGGCCGGAACCTGCACGATGCCGCCTCCAGCGCCGGCAGCGGCGCCGAGGGCAGCCAGCAGGGTCGCATTGTTACTGGCAGCCGAACCGCCGCCAGCCACGAGAGCGCCGTAATCCGTGGCATGGAACATGCGCGCGACGACATCGGCCAGGGTATGAGCAACGCTGCCGCCCGTGGCGGTGACGAGTGCTGCACTGGCATTCTCGCCTGCAACCGTGGTCAGCGGGGGCCGGGTAACCCCGGTCCGGTCCGTGGAATCGATGCTCAGTTCCACGGCCTGCGCGGTATAGAGGCTGCCGGCATGGGGCCACTTGCCGTAAGAGACGTCGCCGCTCTGCTGGCTGGCCAGTGTGATCGGGTTGTCTGCAGCCGAGGTCAGCGCTTCGTCGAGAAATACGTCGGCCAGCGTGGTCGTGCCGGCGACATAGACCGTGACCAGCGAGCCCGCGTAACCCGGGCGCCAGGTGTCGAAATCGGCGATGCGCTGCGTTGCCATATCAGGAAATCCGGTTCACATAGCCGTTGATGCCGATGACGTTGGCCGCCTCGGCAAAGGCGCGAACCAGCAGGCCACCAGTCAGCACCCAACCCGGCACGATCAGGCGGGGCCCGGAGCGAGCAGCCAGCGTCACCACGACAAGGTCATCAGGGCTGGTCACGCCGCCGAACTCGATGGTCAGCAGCCGCGCGACAGAATCCCGGTTGTTGGCGAAGAGGAAGACTTCGTCCATTGCCGTCGCGTCGGCGGTATGGATCAGCGTGCCGGCCGTGGCGGTGGCGACAACCTTGATGTTGCGGCCGTCCGTCGATGCGGAAAGCAGCTCTTTCGCATAAGTCGCCATTCTTCACCCTCGGAAAAGAAAAGCCCCGGCTGTGAGGCCGGGGCTTTGAGTTAGGGAGGAAATACCCGAGAAGGGCAGACCAGTTAGGCCGGTCAGGCCATCCCGAAGGATTCTATCGTTTTGATGCTGCGCCTTTGATCGAACCGATGGCAGAGATCAGGCCCGAAATTGCACCTGTGATCCCGCCGCCGGCAGCCGGGTTCTTTTCCCCGCTTCTCAGCGTCATGTAGGTGAGTACCGCTGCCAGCAACCAAGGCGTGGCCGAGACGTACACTTCGCGGTAGTTCTCATTGATGATGAATTTTTCCAGCAGTAACTGCGGCGACCACTGGAAGTTCGATCCGAACAATGCATTGCAGAGCAGCAGCAGGTTCTGCGTCATCACCATGGCGCCGTCGGCCCAGATGGCAAACGCAGGTGTCAATAGGAAATAAACGAACATCCGAACCGTCCAGGGCCGCGTGGTCATGCGGCTGATTGCCACCTTTACCCGTGCATCGGGCGGTAGGGTGGCCAGCGTGGCGGCATCGACATCGCCCTGCTCATTTCGCAGGCGCTCCGTCTCAGCCCGGTATTCCTCGATACGTTGCCGCATGGCATCCGCAAAAGCCTGCTGCTTTTCTGGCGGCAGGGATTCGACATCGACGCGCAGCTGCTCCGCGGTGGTGGCCGTAGTCGGTTTACCCGCGATGGTCTCGTACAGGTCCGTGCCGGCCTGAATGAGTGCCGGGATGCCGGTGATGGCGGAGAAGATCGCGCCGAGCATGGGTCAGAGTCCCTTCGGGTAATGCCTAAGCCACTGATCCGGGGTACCGGCGCCGAGCGCCGTGTTCCAGTGCTGCTTCCAGTAGGCCGCCAGGGCAGGCAGATCGTCGGCTGGCGGCAGCGGCGGCTTGGCGCGATAGAACTGGGCACGGGCCACGGCCACAGCGTAACAGAGATTACTGCGCATCTGTCTCACCAGATCCGGCTGGTCAGCCCGGAACTGCTGGACCTTCGCAGTCACTGCCGGTTTGTACTGCAGGAAATTCCGCCACAGGTCGTCATGGGTGGCCGCTTCCATCTGGAACAGTCCGTAGGCCGGACCATCGGCATCGTTTGCGAGTCCGAGCGCCGTTACCTGGTCAATGAACTGGAAGCCTCCGCTTTCATGCGAGGCAGTGCCGAGCAGCAATCGGCGCGCGGCTTCGCTGTTTGGGACTTCAGGCGCCATCGCCGTGAGAACCGGGCGCAGGATGAAGCGGTCAAACTGTTGCGGGTTCATGACTCATGCGCTCGGGCTGCTGCTGCCAGCGGTAAGTGCGCCAGTCACAGTATAATCGCCATACCCCGACAGGTTCTGGTGCCATGTGCCGAATGGGTTGGTCAGGCAAATCTGCGGCTTCGCCCCTGTTGGCGCGCTGCCATCGAGACCGAGGAAGACAGGCTTTCCGGCCGCGCTGCGGAATTTCTGCAGGTTGGCCGCAACACTGAGGTCGATAAAGGCATCGGTGTTAAAATAGAAATCGGCGATATCGGCATTGAGTTTTCCGCCGCCGCCGGCCTGGTCCGCGCCGAAAGACATGGTCTCGCGGGCATATTCCAGCGTGTTGTTCAGCGCCGTGGGCGAGCCGGCGCGATCACTGGCGCCATTGATATACATCTGAGTCGTACCGGCCGCGACATCCCAGGCCATGGCAACATGCACCCAGCCAGAAGCCACGGTGTAACTGCTGGTCGAGATCATATCGAGGCTGATGGTTCCGCCCGTGGTCTCGTACATGAAGATGCGGAATTTGTTGGCGCTGGTGCGCTCCATGTATCCGTAGCCGCCGTCCTGATGCCACAGCTTCTGTGCAGCGCCGTCACCGCCTTTGAAGTTGACCCAGAGAGAGAGCGTTCCGACCTTCCCAGTGAGTGCTCCACCGGTCCAGTCCGTGGCACGCCGCATATAATCGTTCGTGCCGTCGAAGTTGACGGCATTGGCAATATAGGCAGGCGTCAGAATGTGCGGGTTCACCACGCTGATCATGTCGGGTAACCGATCAGGATGACCTTCAGGCCCTTGGCGCTGCCGTTGCCGATCTGGTCGATGTCGATGGTGATCTCGGCATCATCTGCCAGGGACGTGTCGCTGAGTACCGGAGGCGTGGCGGCCGTCGTGCTGGTCTTTTCGGTGTTGTCGATGGTCAGCTTGGTCGAGAGGATCGTCGAGCCGGCCTCGTTTACATCGACAGTGAAGATCGAGCCGCTGGCCTGCGCTGTGCTGAGGCTGGCCCGGATCTCGGTGATGGTGAAGGCGTATGGCATCCGGAAGGTGGTCTTGGCCGTGCCGGTGGAGAGCGCGGTTGCTTCGTCCGAGGCGGCGATGACGATGGCCTGCTTGCGCGCGGCCGTGGACAGCTTCGCCGGGGTGACCGAGCCATCCGGCAGCACGATCTTAAGCGTGGCCCAGGTGATCGCCGTGGTGTTGAGCGTGCCGCCCTGATTGACCTGGCAGACGAAGGTGTAATCGGCCCAGGAGCTGCCCTCTTCCACGGTGACGGCCTGGCTGACCAGCTCGGCCCATGTGTCGGCATCGGTGGCACGGGTCAGCGCGGCAGCCGCGCCGTTGAAGACATAGACGCCATTCTCGGCAGGCGCGGTCTGGTCCTTCAGCAGCACGCGGTCGCTGGCGCTGAGCGTGATGCCATCCAGTGAAGACGGCGCCGAGGATACGCTGACATTGGCGACAGAGGCCGCACGCACAGAGGGGCGCCACTTCAGGCCGGCGACGGCGGCCTCGGCGGCAGCCTGGGCGGCAAGTGCCTGCGCCGCACTGGTGGCGGCGTTGATGGCATCGACACTGGTGCCTTCCGCCTGCGCGGTGATCTCGGCCAGAATGGCCTGCACTCGGGCGACCAGCGCATATAGTTCGTCGTCGCCGGACTTGGGCCGGATCACACCGGTATCGTGGTCCGGGATGCTGAGGCCGCTGGCGGTCAGGATCACCGCCTGGTCGATATACACGGCTTGGGCAAACTTGCCCTCAGAGTCCAGCGTCTGGGGATTCTCAAGCTCGGTCGTGCCGGTGGTGGCGGCATAGAGCGTGGCGAGCGTCGCGGTCTTGGCGCCGTCCTCGTCAGCCACATAGGCCGTAACCGTGCCGCCAATATAGATCGGGTTTGCCAGGCCGAAGTCCGGGACAAGCGTGCGCTGGGCCATGGTCAGTAATCCCGGTAAGCGGTCTGATTGGGGGCGTCGAAGTTCTCGCGGTTCTCAAAGGCCAGCAGTTCTTTCTTGGCGACGATTGCGACGTCGCGCAGGCGATCAAGTCGGCCGGATGGCAGGTTGCGGACCGTGCCGTCGCCAAGCGATGCGGCCAGTTCGTAGATGGCCCATTTTTGCCAGGACTGCCGCAGGCCATGCTGCAGGCTGCCCTCGCTCTGCACGCCGGCGGCTGGCCGGTTGCCGGAGACCGTGTTCGCAAAGGTCTGGACACTCAGCTCGATGCGGCGGGTCTGACCTGCCGAGACATCGAACTGCGCCACGGGATAGGTGTAGAGCACAGGATTGACCAGACGCTCGACATAGACCCCGGTGGGGTCACCGACATCGTCCTTGTTCGTCACGGCGTTGTAGGTCTGGTAATCCAGCATGGTCAGCGGGGTGCGCGAGCCGGTTTCGTCGATTAACGTGGCGCCGTTGATGAACTGGAGATCGTTGGTTGGGGCCGAGGCGTTGAGCGCGTTCGGCAGCTGGTAGCTGCGCTGCGCGGTCACGAGCGGCAGGCTGACTTCATTGCGGATCAGCCAGAAAATCTGGGTGGAGCCCGACAGGTGGGCCATGATGAGGTCCAGCCACGTGAGTCCTACCCTGAGTTCCGTCCCGTCGGCGGCGCTGTCGTTGATGGAATACGCGCCGATCTTGCGAAGCGATTCCTCAACAACTTGCACCGCCGACAGGATTGCGGACATTCAGGATCAGCCGAACATACGGTCGAGCTGGGTCTTATCCATCTCGTCGCCGCCGCCTTCGGCCTGCTGCGGGGAGGTGGCCGCCACGATGAAGGCGATCATCTCGTTGCGCTCGCTGTTGCCGCCGTAGCGTTCGCCGCCGTTCAGGGTGTGGCACCGGTTCAGCAGCGCCTTGTTGGTCAGTTCATCCAGCGAGGCGATCACCTGGCTGGGCGACAGCGCGTGAATGTTTACCTGACGCTGCGAGGGATCAGCGATCGGCTCGTAGCGCTTGCCCGTGTTCGGGTCGGTGACGATGAACGCTTTGTGCTTGACGAACTTCATGGCGTGAGAGGCCGGCATGCGCTTGGCCTTGCCGTGCTCGAACAGATGGGTGATCTCGTCACCGTTCACGAGAATGGTGTGTTCGCGCTTCGGGTGGCTGATGGTCGCCGTGGTGTCCAGCACATCGAGGTCGGTTGAAGCCTCGACCGGCTGGGCGGCCTGGGCATTCACGCCACGCAGACCAGTGACAGGGCCCGCGCCGGGGCGGGCAACCTGCATCGGCGGCAGATCGGGCACGCTGTAAGTGCCGTCCTCGAAGACATAGACCAGCTTGCCCTGCTGGATTTTGTTGGCCGAAGCGGCCTCGATGCTCATATCGAGGGTGCCGCCCATCAAACCGTCCGGGGTCTCTATGCTCAGCTCGACCACTTCGGCCGAGCCCGGCTTCGGCTTCAGACCGGTGACGAGGAAGGCTGTCGGCACGGCGTTGACGACGGACGGTTGCGCCACTTCGGGCTGCGGTGCGATGGTCTTGGCCGCGTCGACGTTGAGGGCGGGACCGGGGGCGGCATCACTGACAGGATCGGGGTCGATCCCGAACTGGTGACCGGTGCCGGCCGAGGCGTTGTCGCCTTCCGGAGCGACGCCCTGCAGGCGCTGTGCGCCGGGCTGAACATCAGCCTGCGGCTGAGCGCTGATCGGCGATGGATCGGGCGCCTTACCCTGCTCCGCCGCGTTCTGATTCTGCTGATTGGCCGCACCGCTCTGGGCGCCGGCCTGTTTTGCCGTCTGCTTTGCCATCACTGGCCTCTTTCAGTTGGGGTCGCCGTCAGTGGAAAGAAACAGGGCCGGGGGGACGGCACTCCCCGGCCCTGCCCTCACGCAGAGACCCGCGGCTTACGCCGGCAGGGTCACCGGGAAGATGCCGAAGCCCTTCGCGGTGTCGGCACCGGCCGACAGCGTGTAGGTGATCGACCGCGCCGTGGAGACCACGACATGGCTTTCCGGGGCTTCGTCGCCGGCGTTGGCACTGTCCTGTACGAACAGGAGCGCGCCGAGCGTCGGGGTGCCGTTGGCCAGGGTCGGCTTGACCATGACGGCCGACGCGACCGAGACGAGATCGAGGAAGCCATCGGGGTCGCCAGACTCCGAAGTCTTTCCACCGAAATCGATGGTTTCGGTCGCATCCGCAACCGTCACCAGCAGACCAAGTCCGAGGCCATGCACGATCGTATTGGTGACGAAATCGAGGCCGGTATCGGTCTCGGTCGCATCGCCAGCCTGGTCGGCATAGCTGAACGGAATCTTGTAGACCTGCATCAGCGCCGTATTGACGAAGTAAGCCGCATCGCCGCCCGGCTTCACGCCGGCCAGTCGGATGGATTCTCCGTTCGGCCCGATGCCGTAAAGATCGACCTGCGTGGCGGTGTCCGCCACCCAGAACTCGATCTTGCCGTAGGTGATCGCGACCGGATTGGACGCGGCCAGCCCGGCCTTGGTGTACAGGGTCTGCTTCGAAGCGTCGCCGCTCTGGCAGACAATGACGGCGCCGCCACTTTGCGTGATGGCGGCGCCGGTGCGCTCGTCGTGCAGTTGCACGGAATAGTGCAGCATACCCATTGTCTGGGTCTCCTTCTGCGCTAGGGGTTAGGCCGCAGCCGCGGCGGTCTTCAGCGAGATCACGCCGAAGTCCTCGCGGGAGCCGCCATCAGGGGTGGACTTGAACTGCGGCTTGAGCAGCCCGATCATCCGGCCAGTCGCGATACCAGGCTTGTCGCCGTAGTCCGTGCTGCTGGATTCGGCCATGTCGGTGTTGCCGATCGTGGCCAGGCCGAGCGCCTGCGAACCGAGCAGCGCGTGCTGCGCACCGTGAATGGTGCCGCCCGAGCCCCAGCGGTTGCTGGACGACAGCCCAAGGGTGTTGAACACCTTGTTGTGGCTGTGGATCACCACGCCCTGCACCACGGCCACAGCGTTCTGGAACAGCGGGTTCTTGCTGCCGCGTTCCGCCGCACTGCGGACGATGGTCTGGTAAGTGGTGTCCTTCTGCAGGTCACGCAGACCTTCAGTCGAGAGCACCAGGGCGTAGTAGTTCTTGCCGCCTTCGCGGATCGGCTTCAGCTTCTTGCGTTCAGCGAACGCCTTCAGGCTGACGACCAGGTTCCAGTCGACCTTGTCGCTGGCAGTCAGCGTGCCTTCCGAGGTCGCCGAACCGGCATACATGATGCGGTTGGACGAGGCGGCGGACACGTCGGCCCCAAACGACAGCTGGGGCAGCTGCGACGCACCGCGGGTGGTGCCGTTGGTATTCAGCGTATAGCTGCGGCCCGCGATGGTCAGGAAGCCCAGTTCGTCGATCTTGTCGGCGATCCAGAAGGCCAGCTTGTTCTTGGCGGTGGCACGGAAGCGGATGACAGTTGCCTGCTCCGCCATCTTGCCCTTGGACTTCACGCCATTGCGCAGGTGGTCGATGCGGATAACCTGAGCATCGTTGACCAGCGCTTCTTCGCTGCCTTCCAGCACGTTGTTGCCGACAACGCCGTCACCCTGCATGTCGAGCACCAGCTGCATGACACATTCCGTGCCACGCTCGGTCTCGGTCAGCTTGGTGATGCGCTGGATCGGCTTGGACATATCGGTGTCGTTCTTGCCGATGAAGCCCGCGCTGAACCAGAAGGACTCGTCGCGACCCTGCGTCCAGGTCTCGGCGGCCCAGAGACGCTTTTGCGCGTCGGTGAGTGCACCAAAGTCGGTCTGCATTGCAGTTACCTTTCAGGTTTGGAGGATTCGGCGCCTCGTCGCCTCCGGCAGTGCACCGATCTCGTCGTCGCTCATGTTCATCAGAGCGGCGTCACTGAGTTCGGTGCTCGGAGCGGCTGAGCCGCCGAGATTGCTGATGTCCGGCGCAATCCTCTCCGCGAGACCGAGCTTTCCGGCTCGGGCAGCAGCGGTCGCAGATGGCGCCGGCGGTGTGGTGGTTTGGGTCGTTGCAGCAGGACCGTTGGCAGCAGCAGGCTTCTTGAGATCTTTGCCCGTCATCACAGGACCGAACCTGTCCGAGAGCTGCGCCATACGCTGACGCAGCAGGAAGGTGTCGGCCGAGCCTTCGCCGATGGTTTTCCCTTCGGCGGAGAACGACTTCCGCGCTTCGGTCTCAATGAAGATCCATTGCGCGTCGTCGAGGATGCCGTCTTTGGCATAGGGATGGAGTTCTTCGAGCTGCTGGGTCAGCGACTCAAGGAACAGGTCATCCTGCTGTACCGGTGCGGCGGCGGGCTTCTCAGTGAGGGCCCGGGCTTCGCGGTCCAGCGCGATCTCTTTTTCACGCCACTCTTTGGCTGAAAGTTTGCCCTGGTCGAACTGGTCAGCCAGGCCGAGCTTGTCAGCTTCGATCTGGGCGATGGTCCGGGCCGGGGCCGCCGGTGCGGCAGGTGCCGCTGGCGTGTCCGCAGGTTTGCCCGCGCTCAGCGCACCTTCGAGGAAGGCGTTCCGCTTCACGAGGTCTTCCTGCCGTTTCAGCACTTCATCAAGCCTGGCCTTCGGGATCATGGGTTGATCCGGCTGGCCGGCCGGCTTAGCTGAGGCGGTCTGCGGCGGCGTTGTGGTCGCTGCAGGCGCGACAGGGGCTGCCGGCTTGGAATCCGGTTGCGCGGCAGCAGGCTTCGCTGCGGTTTCGATGTCAGCCTTGGCCGCCGCAATATCGAGTGCGTCGGGGTCGTCGGCTTCGATCGGCGCTTTCACGAGTTCGCGAACTTCTATGCCGTTCGCTAGATCGGGATGGACGGAATCCGAGTGGTCGCTTGTCTGCTCTACGGTCATGACTTCCTCTTTCGCGGGATAGCGGCAACGCCCGTTGGCCCGGCGGCGGCGGCTCGATTACGGTTCGGCCAGACCGAAAGCGCCCGGATGCCCGGCGGCGGCGACCAAATGCAAAAGGCCCCGGATTTCTCCGAGGCCTTTGCGCGCTGGTCAGGCGGTGGTTCTGTTAGCGGCGCAGTTGCTGCTGCCGGCGTGTCTCTTCGACGACGAATTGCAGGTTGGCCTCGATGCGCGCCAGGCGCTCCGCGACCATGGTGTCTGACTTGCGACTTTCGTTCAGTTCGCGCTTCAGGTCGTTGATCTGCGCGTCCTGATGCTTGATGTCGGCCTGTGTCGAGCCCCAGGTGATGGCACCGACCAGGCTGGCCGTGATGATGTGCGGCAGCAGCTTTTCAAACCACGGCCCCCTGCCGTTCTGGTGGCTGGCGTCTGCCATGATCAGGGCCGCGCGCTCGGGGCAGCTTCGCCCTGCGCCTGTTTGAAGGTCTGGCCTTCCTTGGGGTCCAGCACCTCGATCATGAGATGCTTGCGCCGCTGCCATGCGATTTCGCACTGCTCCAGCCACGCATCTGGCCCGGCGTTCAGGATGTCCCAGATCGGGTCCAGGATCTCAACGGTAAAGGCCGGGTCGCCGTCGCTGTCGAACCAGATCATCACCGCGCGCTGATAGGTGCGGCCGGTGCTGCCCAGCAGGAACACGGAACTCGGGTGCGTCCAGCCGACGTACCAAAAGCCGTCATGGTGCAGATGTTTGTTCAGCGCCCTCGCCATGTCGCAGGCGAACATCATGCAGTCTGCCGCCCAGTCCAAAGCCGGCTGGTCGCTCAGCAGCACGGCATTGCCGTCTCGCATGACGGTGACACCGCACCATGCGGTGCCGGCCGCTTCTTCGTCAAAACGGTCCGTTACGGCCGTCGACTGGTAGAGCCGGCGATCAATCATCATGCACCTATGGCGGGTTGCGGCTGCCCGACCGGCAGCTGAGTGACGATGCCGGCTGGCGTGCCGGCGGTGACAAGGCTTTCCGGTGGCTGGCCCGGCATGGCGCCAGGCTGGCCGCCCGGCATGGCGCCGGGTGCAGCGGTCCCCATCAGGGTCTGCATGCGGCCCTTGACCTCTTCTTTGCGCGGGATCGAGGACAGGTCGATGATGATGTCGAGGATCGCCTGCGGCGGAATCTTCATCTTCTCGGCCAGCATCAGCGCTTCTTCGAACTGGGCGTTGGCGAAGCTGGCAGCCAGCGGCGCCTCGTCGACCTGCACGCTGTACTTGCCGGCGGTCACATCGTTGAGCTTGGACGTCAGGCCGGTGGCGGGGTCGCGCTGCTCGTCATTGATGACGGTCTGCATGAACTTGCCGTCTTCGCCCAGAATCCGGAAGATGCGCTTCTCGGTGTAGTGCTTCTGCACCATGTTCAGCCACTGCCGACCCACCAGTTCCTTGGTGCGCTTGAAATTGTCCATATAGACCTGCAGCGAGATCACGGCCTGGCGCTGCTTGGCCTCCAGCGCGCGACCACTCTGCACCTTGTCGTTCTCACCAAGGGCCGCCTCGTTGACACCGCTGATGCGACGCATCTTGTCTTCGGCGTTCGTCTCCAGCCATTCATGGCCGGTCGAGGGACCAACGGGCGTAATGCGGGTCGGGGCTTTCTCGCCCTTGAATTTGATGTTGATACCGGGCGCGGAGCCGAAATTCTTCAGCTGGCGCTCCTGCACAGGGTCCAGCGAGTTTTCCTGATACATCCAACCGGAGTTGGCGGTGCGCATCACGGTCTCGACGCCGGCCATATGGCGCTTGTTGATCTCGTCCTGCGGGGAAATCAGGTCATGCACCATCCCGCGCGTGAAGCCGCGGCGGAACCATGAGAAATAGCCCTTCAGTGTGAAACCGTCGTAGGGCGACCAGTCGTCATAAACGATGAGATCGCCGATGATGGTGGTCCAGCGTACCCGCTTGGTCATCTGCTTGCGCACGAACAGCGGATTGCCGCGCTGCTCGGCGAAATAGAGCGCCTTGCCGATCTTCTCCTGGTTCCAGTGATCCGGGATCACCGAGCGGTCGCCGGTCTCCAGATCGACAAACACCCGGGTCGGGGTGGCCTGCCAGTATTGGAACTCCAGCACGCGGATGCTCTTGCGCAGCGGGTCGGTGTAATCCCCCAGCACGGTGTTGTACTGGCCCCACCATTCCGGCATGTCGTTGTCTTCCAGCCCGAAACTGCGGATCGGGTGGACGTCGCCTGACTCTGAATTGGTGTTGATGATCGGCCCGACCGAGGTGTTGCCCCTGGTCAGCGGCGATACGAGATCAGCGGCCTGCTGGCCATAGAGATCACGCACCTGATCAATGCAGGCCCATTCGTCCTGGATGACGAAGCCGCCCTTGTCGAGATCGTAGTCGTCCAGATCGGGGTCGACCTTGACCCGGAACGGGTCTCGGCTGCCGGTCTTGATCTCGCCGAAGTCGTTTTCGCTGAAATCAAGCCGGGTATCGTAGAAGCCGCGGCCGGTCATGATGCCGTCGCCGAACACTTCCGCGTCGCGGGCCGACATCTGGTTCTGCTCGGCGGTCTGCTTGAACACGCGGCTGATGGCTTCCGCCACCTTTTCCTCGCCGGTGCCGTCGTAGCCGGGGATGGCTCGGGTGTCGTTGCGGTTGTTGCGGTGGTAGCCCAGCACCAGGCGGACCAGCGGGAAAATCTCGTTGAAGGTGAGCACCGGCCGGCCCTGCCGCTCGATGCTGCGCTTCACATTCTCGGCCCACTGCCGGCCTTCCACATAATCAACACACTTCTTGGCGTCTTCAGCCCACTTGTCGTGGGGCGCAGTCGCACGGGCCCAGCGATCCGCCAGCAGCAGCAGCTTTTCCGGATCCTGCACGGGCAGGCCCCGGGGGGCGGTCGGTCCGTAGCGCATCGACTCTCCCTGTTGCTGCCCTACCGGGCTCGCCAATCCATGACTTCGTTTGAGGTGTCGATCCCGGCCCAGCCGTAGCCGTCCGCCGCGCCATAGGGCGCTGCTTCCGGCATTTCGACGGGTAGGATTTCGGTAAAGGTCAGCGCCAGGGCGTCGGCACCGTCAGGCGAAAAGCCGAACTTCTTCTTGATGGCTTCCTTGGGCTCGATCTTGAGAACCCCGTCCAGCCCATAGGCGAAGCCCGACGCCACGATGTGGCTGTGCAGTTCGTCGCTGTCGACCAGGTCGGCGCCTCCGGCTGCCTTGAACCAGTCGCGCATGCGGCCATACATCTCGGCCCGCTTGTTCAGGTACAGCAGGGGCTCGGATGCCTCGCCGCCGAAGCTCACCGCGCAGACACGATCCGCGAAGCCGTTGGAGCTCAGGATGTTGGCCAGCGAATGGCCGAAGCCCTCCGAAGCGTCGATGTAGACGCGCCGGATGTCGGGGTTGGCGATCAGGGTCTTGGTGACCTTGTCGACCAGAACCAGAATGTTGTCGGTGTCGATCCGCTCATTGACGGCGTGACCAGCACGCCAGCCCTTGCGGTCGATCAGCCATGTGCTGTCTCGGCCACCACGGGCAACGTCGATGCCCAGCACGCGGGACGCTCCGGGCGCCTCGCTTAAGGACACCCGGCGTGCGCGAGCTACATATTCGCCAGCAATCAGCCCGTTGACGCCCGTGGCCTGGAAGGCTTCCGCCGCGGTGATCGGGTATTCCTGCTGGAACAGCGGCACGATCTCGCCGGGCTGGCCACCCAACTCGACGTTCTTGCGCTCGGCCCAGAAAGCCTGCTGCCGGTCTAGCCCATAGAGCTGGGCGTATTCACGCAGAGCGCCGGTCGGCTGCCAGTCCTGCGGCGGCTCACGGCGATACGCGTCTTCCAGCGTCCACGGCAGGAAGATGGCGAGGTAATCCGACAGGCCGGCCTCGGCCTTCTTCCATTCCTCGTAGAAGTCGCCCATCGGCCCGTTGGCCGTGGACTCCATGATGATCTCGGTCCCGGGCTCGCCCGGAACAGCCTGGCCGATGCCGCCGAAGTGGTTGGCGGCCTGCGGCCAGAAGGCCATCTCGGAGCCATGCACCTGCTGCAGCGTCATGGAGCGGCCCAGGCCGCCCTGATTCTTGGCGGTGCCGACGCGATAACCGCCGTCGTAGCCGGCGAATTTCAGTTCGTTGGCGTTGGCGGCTTCCGTCGCGGGGCGTAGGCGATCATCCATGTGGTCATGGATGCGCTTGACCATGTTGAACAGCTGCTGCGTCGCCTTGTCCTCGTGCGTGAGGATGAAGGTGTTGCGACCAAGGAACAGCGAGGTGTTGCGGTAGAAGCGAGAGCCAATGTAGGTCGAGATGCCCATCTGGCGGGCCTTCAGGATGATGACCCGGACCCAGCCCTTCTCCAGCTTCTGCTTCTCGATCGCGGCATGCAGTCGGCGCTGCGCACGGTTCCAGTTGAAGAAGTGAACCCGGCCCTGTTTGTCCTGAATCCGGACGAAGCCCGTGCAATAGGCTTCCAGATCGAGCCGCAGCCGGCGGATTACTTCGTCATCATCCAGCCCATCGTAACCTTGGACCGGGGCGGCCTGGCTCATGTCAGGCGCTGCCCCTCCATCATTCTGGCTGAGAGAAATTCAATCTGTTCCTGCTGGTAGGTCTTCACCAGCGACTGGCAGTCCTCGCAGGAGCAGAGCTTGGCCGCCTCGCATTCCTGCGCTTCGTCAGGCTTCATGGCATAGAGCGCACCGGGCACGCCGATGACGGCCGTGAACTGCCACGGCTTCATTTCGGCAGGCCCTGCCATTGTCAGCTGATCTGCCGAAGCCGCTGCTGCAGCGTCGTGGTCTGCTTCACCACCGTTGCGCCTTGCGGCGTTGTCGTCGTTTCTGTCTCAACCCTGCGCTGCTGGTCGATCTGCGTCAGGCGAGAAGCAAGCGGTGCGCCGGAGCCTGACGGCCGGTTCGGGTCTGCGTCCACCATGCCGAAGGCCTGACGCTCCAGCCCGACCACCTTGGTCAGTGCCGTTGCAAGATCCCGCATCACGCCGGCCCGGCTGGGCAGGCTGACGGCCCGCATCATTGCGGCGCGGCGCGTCCCGTTGGTGTCTTTCTGGGTTTCAGCCTCAATCTCCGCCTCGATTTCATCGCGCCGGGCCGTGGTATGGTCCAGCTCGAGCAGCAACCGGCCGATCATTTGCCGCTGCACCCGGGCGTCGCGCCGGTGAATGGCGGTCACCTCGGACTGCGCCACGGCATTCAGTTCGACAATCTCGGCTTCGTCGATATCGGGTTCTGCCCGAATCGCCCGTGCATCGGTATTGGCTACGCGCTCGGGCTGCGACGGCCCTCCGCCCTCGGCTTGCCGCTCAGTGGCTACCGGGGCAATGGTGGGCTTGGCATTCTGGCTGGCGCGGGTTTCCTCCGCGATTTTACGGGCCGTCTTATCCTTGGCGGTGTCCCGGATCTTCTGGGCAAGGCTGCGTTCCGGCCACTCATGCCGCTTCGCATACTCGGATACTGCCCGGTGGGTAATGCCCGCCTCTTTGGCGATGTCACGGATACTGCGGATACCGGCAACCCAGTGGCGCTTGATGGCGCCCCAGTCCGGGCCGGTCTTTACTGGGGCCTGGGTGGGTTTCTTGGGCACGGGTGGCTCAGCGGGCGAGGTACGCCTGAAGTGCTGCGCTCAGCCGTTCAAGCTCTGCGCGGCTCTTGGCGTCGAAATGGAAGGCGGCCGTAGCCCCAGACTGTTCGCCGTTCGCGGCAGAGCGGATGGTGATCTCCAGCCCGCCAGCACGCTCACTGACGTTAATGTACGGCGGATACGGCAGGCTGACCGGCGTCAGCGCGAAAATGGTCTCGCCCATAGCTTGCCTCGATGGTTGAAGGTTTGGAGCGGCCTGCCGGGATCGAACCGGCGTAGCCAGCTTGGAAGGCTGGAGCCTGACCGCTCGGCCAAGGCCGCTGTGCCCAATGGGGCGAATGGCGCAAAGTTTATCCGGCCAAGGGCCCATAGCATCCCTTGGCACTTGTGGGGTCCGGCCGGCAGATGCCAGTGCCCATAGGGCGAATGGTAGGGGCGCGGCGGGTCGCAAACTTTCCGCTGTGGCCGGTATCCTGCTCTAGATCAGGACCGACAGAGGGCTACGATATTCTTCCCTCCAAGCACGCCATCCGGGCTTCCCCGGAGTTAGTGTGGTGCGTGTGTACGATTTGAACGTACGAAGCCCTAGGATTGCTACCAGCATAGCCCGTCAGGCCTCTTTGCTTGGTCACCATTCGACCGCTCTGGCAACACGCACCATCCCGTTGCCGGGAATTGGTAGCGGGAGCCGGAGTTGAACCGGCGACAGCCAGGTTATGAGTCTGGCGCTCTACCACTGAGCTATCCCGCAGTAATTTCGTTGATTATCCGCGTCGGGCTGCCGATGATGGGCGCCTCAAACAGGGGGAAATGGCATGGCAACAATGGTGAAGTGCAAACTGATCGGTGGAGCCACAGTGCTCGTCAATGCTGACCTCGTTCGGACGGGTGCCGAGGGCACCTACCAGCAGCACACAATCCTGACGCTGGACTTCGATAAGGAGCACAGCGTGGTCGTTGTCGGCACGATGGATGCCTTTACCGAAGCTGCCTCGATGGCGCGTGCGCGCTGAAACGCGAAACGGCGGCCTGGTTGCCCTGCCGCCGCTCTGCCGATTCATGTGCGCTTTGGCCGCATGAACCCGGGTTCAGTCAATACCCCCAAAATCTGGGGCACGCAAGCCTAAATAGTCCTATTCGTAGATATTTTTCCTAGTTGGGGTTGGCTGCGCATCGAAACGCAGATTTCCCCGCGACCCCTGGTCAATCGGTGTCGCGCACCGGCTTGCTGCTGCGGCTGCGGAAATTCTTGTGGAAATGCTTGCCCTTGCTCTCGGCCGACATGAAATCGGTGAACTGCTCGGGCGTGATGCCTGAATAGTCGTGGCGAGCTCCGCCGTTGAACTCGACCCGCATGGTTTTGGACTCGGGATCGTAGCCGACGGCCGAGAGGTTGGAGGATTTTACCGGGTTCATCACCAGTTTGGTCAGCGCCATGACGAGACTCCTTCCGCCCGCAGCGTCGCCGCCAGGCTGTGATAGCGGGGATGATCCTGCGAGACCATGCCGCGGTGGCAGGCGAGCCGGTCGAGCTGGTGGCAGATCACCTGCCGGGCCGGCGGCGGTGGTTGATGGTCGTCGATCACGAACTGGCGCATGGCGGGCCAGTTGGCCGTGCCGATCACCCGGGCAGCGTCGGTGAAGACCTTCTGGTTCCAGGCTTCCACGTCGCTCATCTCGGGCGATCCTTCGCTGCGGGTCTGGTATGAACCGCTCTCGCGCTGACGCAGGCCTGCCCGCTCATAGGTGCGGCGCAGCCACAGGGCGGCCTCGATGCGCCATTTGGATTCGTCGCTGTCGGCTTCACCGAGCCAGCCTGCCCGCTGGGCCACGTCGATCGCTGTGCTGTCCAGCATGGCGCGCTGATAAATCCCCGCAGTCATGGTTTCCCGGATCACGGCGGGGCGATTGCTCATGGCATTGCCGCCGGCGCCGCGATCGTTAAGGATCGGAAGTTCTATCACTTTATCGGTCATCCCGTCCTCACTGTGCTGCTTCGGCATCGCCCTGCCCGCTTGAAGATTCGGCCGGTGCAGCGGCGTCGGGTGTTTCACGTGAAACGTGATTCGTTTCGCCGAAAGCCGACTCAACCTGTTCATCGGACAGCACGCCGCCACCGAAATCGCACTTCGACAGCCCGGCGCGAAGCATGTCCTTCTGCTTCTCGGTCATCGGTTCCTGGGCGGCGCGGCGATGGCGCTCAGGCTTGCCGGGGTCCAGCAATCCTGAGTCGCGCATGGCCTCGGCCACCCGATCCTGTTGCTCCTGCGTTGGCGGCGGGCGGTCCTCGCGGACGCCGCGGTCGCCGTCTGCCAGCTTGCGCAGACGGCCGCGCTCGACCCACAGGCGTCGCTTCTCGCGCAGCAGGGCGGCATGGATCTCCCCGCCGGCCGGAAACCAGGTGAATTGCGGGTAAATCCGCTTCAGGCTGCCTTCCGTGTAGCAGCCGGCCTCGAACTCACCTTCCAGCACGCTGACATAGGCCGCGATTTTCAGCTTGGCGTCTTCAACGCTGATCTTGCCGGCGCAGAGCACGCCGAGGCTGGCGAGCCAGTTGGCGATCGACTCTGGTTTTGCGGGCGCCATCCGACGCGGCATGTCGGCCAGCATGGCGCGGGCCTGCAGGCGCAGCTGGTCCGTCACCACGCGCGGCGGGAGCCAGTTGCCGTCGTTGTCCTCCAGATGCAGCAGCGAGCCCATGCTGGTGGTCTCGGCCGTGGCCAGTGCGGTCTGGCTCGTGCTGGTCAGGTCAGTTGCCATCGTTGGCCTCCCGGATGATTACTGCGAATCCATTCTCTGCGCCGCGGCCCGTGCGGTCGTGGCGCATGGTGCTGCCACCAGCCGCTGCCATGGGCTGGAATGGCCGGCTGGCCGCGCCATGGGCGTCGAGAATGGCCTGGTCGAAATAGTTCATGGTGTCGATGGGACGCTGCGCACCAGCCCGCCGCTGCAGTTGCTTGGCACGGAACACGGCCATCCAGGTCGTGCGCTGAACCCCCTGCTCGATCCATCGGCGCGCCGTCACCAGATCGAGGCTGTTGGGGTAGGCACGGGCCTGTTCAGGGCCGAAGACTTCGACCCGGATCGAATCGAAATCCTCAATGGCCAGCCGATCCAGCGGGATGCCTGCGCTCTCTGCATTATTGATGGTGTTGGTATTGGTAGTGGTAGTTGGTAGTGCAGGGGCTGCGACGGGAATTTCTGTGCCCTCTTCGTCCTCCCTTTGAATGCATTGGTCTTTTAGCTCTGTTCGCGTCGGCTTCGATGGGCCTTCGATACGCTTTCGCGCTGCCTTCAACTCCTTTTCGACACGCTTTTGAGACAGCCACACCCCGTGTTCATCGACGGTACGCTGCAGCTTCTCGATGCTCACGGCATACTCGATGGCCTTGATCACATCGGGCCGGCGCATCTTCACGGCGCGGGCAATCTTGTCGTACAGCCGGTCATCCTCGCGGATCGGACGGCCCTCGGAATAGCAATAGGTGCAGACCAGCCACCAGGCCGCGAACTGAGTCGGATTGAACAGTCCGAACACGCCGGCCAGGAACTCATCCGGATTGAAGTCGATACGCCTGACTTTACTCACACCGTTACCCCTGCCCTGTACTGGTTGCTTCGTAGCGACAGCCCGTTCTCGGCCAGGAAGGCCTCGATCCGAGCTTTCCTCGCCCGCTGGTATCGCGTCGCCGGCAGCAGCCGGTTCATGGTGGTGCTGGGCCAGCCGCTGGCCGCCATCTTGACGATGCGCTGTTTCTCGTCGTCAGTGAGGTTCATCACACGCCACCCGGCGCGATGAAGAAGCACCACAGGCGCTCCGGCGAGCCGCAGCCATAGAAGCGCCACTCGCGGCTCTGGTAGACGCCTGGCTGACCTTCCTTGAAGAACTGGCCCGTGCGCGGGATGTAATAACCGCCATGACGCGGAATCACTTCGCTGTCGTCCAGGGGCTTGCAGTGCGAGGCGTCACAGCAATGCGTGCCGCCGGGCTCCATGCGGTACTGCGGATCATCCCTGATCCAGTCGTGGTCGCCAGCATCCGGGCCCTTGCCGATGCCCTGCGAAACGCCGGGGCTGGCGCTGTGGGAATGTTGGCCAAGCGCAGCGGCGGCGATCACCATGCCGGCGGCGGCGGCAGCGACGATGAAGGCGAGTTTGCGGGTCATGCCACCTCCGTCAGTAGTGGCGCATCGCCCTGAATGCGGCGGCGGGCCATCTCGGCATATTCTGGATTTAACTCGATCAGGATGGCATCGCGGCCCAGCCGATCGGCTACAAGACCCGTTGTGCCTGCGCCGCCGAAAGGATCGAGCACCACCCCTCCCCGCGGGCACCCAGCCAGAATGCATGGCTCGACCAGATCAGCGGGGAAGGTCGCAAAATGGGATTCTTTTAGAGGCGAGGTAGCAACCGACCAGACTGACCGTTTGTTGCGAGTGATTCCTTCCCAAGGAACGGACCCGCAAACATTCGAAGGTGAGCCATCAGGACACCCACGAGCACTACCCGGCTTACGGACTTTGTTTCCACTTCGAGCCAGCCGCTTCTGTGGCTTCTGTCCCGGAACGTCATAATCCTTCGTGTCCCACCGATTGCGCGGTGCATTGGGGTCGCCCGCAACCGCCTCAGCGATTGCATTCTGATCGAAGTGGTATCGCTCGCTCTTGCTGAGAAGGAACAGGTATTCATGAGATTTTGTGCACCGGTCGCGCACCGACTCCGGCATTGGGTTCGGCTTGGCCCAGATGATGTCTTGCCGCAGATACCAGCCGTCAGCGCGAAGGGCGAAAGCCACCATCCAAGGTATGCCGACTAAATCCTTCTGTTTTAGACCGACAGGCGGTGGTACCCACGCCCTACCGAGCGCTCCTGCCTCCACCTGTTTTTCGTGAAAGCCAGCAGGTAGACGACTCCCGCGTTGGGTTACCGCCGCGGCCCGAGCGTTGGTCCCAGTCTCGCCTTTTCCGCGTGAACGCCTGATCATACTGGCCTCCTGCGAGCGGTGGGCGCCTTCCAAGGTAGACGACTCCCGCGTTGGGTTACCGCCGCGGCCCGAGCCTGCATAGCTGTCGCCCAGGTTCAGCCAAAGGGTGCCGTCGGGGCGCAGCACGCGCCGGACCTCACGGAATACGGCGACCATCTCAGCGACAAAAGCCTCAGGGGATTCCTCAAGGCCGATCTGACCGGCCACCCCGTAATCCCGCAGGCCCCAATACGGTGGGCTGGTGATTGCGCAATGCACAGAGGCGTCCGACAGATCGGCAAGTCTGTCGCGCACATCACCCAAGATGATCCGCACGCTCATGCCGCTGCCTCGAATTTTCCGATTTCATTGCCGAAGTTGTCGAAGCCGTCATGCTGTGTGCGAGTGAATAGCTCCACGCGCGGTCCCTGGAACAGCGTGCAGATCTCGTCGCGTACGAAGTCCGGCTTGCGGCTGTGCTCGCGCCGCTGGCCGAAGATGGCGCCGCGCGGTTTGCCGCCGGCAATGCGCTCCGGTCGGCCGCGCTTGGCGACCACAAGGAACTCGGCATCGCCGGTCGCCTCGTAGCCAGGACCGCGCGACATGCTGTTGTTGTAGATGAACAGGCCATTCTCCCGGTTGTAGAGTTTGAACCAGGTCCGCACGGTGCTGTATTTGAAGCCCCATGCCGTCAGCACTTCGCGCGGGCCGAACGGCAGCAGCAGGATCGGCGGCGTCACCCACATCAGCAGGCGGCAGCCCTCGGGATGTGCCAGGCCGGCAACTGGCAGCGCCGCGATGTCGCGCAGCGGCATGGTCGGATAGTGGCGCGACGGATTCTTGTTCTTGCCGGCGCTGAATTTCCACGGCGGATCGGCATACACAACGCGATAGCCGCCCTGCGGCAGCGCGGCGATGTCATGGCAGGCCTGCTCGAACGGCGTCATGCCGCCACCCCGCGATGGCTGGGTAGCACGCGATAACCAGGCGGCAGGAATGTGACGATGCGCCAGAGCGCCTTGTCGAAGACCAGATTGAAATCGACATACCGGGTTTCATCGTGCCGGGTGGTCACTTCGAGACGGACACGGAAGATCGGCCGGTTCTTGGAAATGCCGACCAGGATGGCGCACTCGACCGTGTCTGCGGTGCCTTCAATGCGCCGCTTGATGATGCGCTTCAGGCGCTTCTCCAGCACATCGCTGTAAACCACGTCATAGCGCTCCACGGCGCGGCGTGCGGCATGCAGGCGCTGGTGCTGGGCTTTACCCATCAGGCAGCCGCCATGGTGTTGAAGCGGGCCAGCAGAGGGATGCCCCAGCCGCGCAGGGCGGTGTCGACCTCGTCCAGTGAGCGGCAGACGGCAATCTCGCAGCCCGCCGCCGTCATAGCCTGGTGGGTGCGCACCTGTGGCATGGAAAGCCGGCCGCTATCCGCCTTCAGCTCGATGCCAAAGACCCGGCCCTGCCAGATGATGATGAAGTCTGGAACGCCGGCCACCACGCCGAGGCCCTTGAAGATTGCAGCCTCGATCCGGCCGCGCCGCCCACCATTGGCAGCATGGAAGGCAAAACAGCCGATGGGCAGCGCGATCTCGAAGAACCGCCACACCATGCGCTGCAAGTCCTGCTCTGGGCGCCGGATCACATTCTTCATGGCGTGCCGTTGCGCTGGAAGACGTACTCGAACATCGTTGCGCCGCTAGCGTTCATCACCCGGCGCTGTACCAGGGCGCCGAAGCCACGGTCCATCGCCTTGCGCGCAGCCGCGCACCACTCGCCGCTGGCATGCAGGCCGGTGAAATAGACGTGGTTGGTGCGCTTCGGCAGCTTGCGCAGGAACAGCACGTAGGCTTCGACCATGTCTTCGTTGGGGGTCTGGCGGCTCATAATTGTGCAATCCCCTGTTCAACAATGTCGTTGGCTTCATTCCACAAAATGGGATCGCCTTCTCGCAGCACCTGCAGGAGAAGTTTTTTCTCAGGCAGGTAAACCTTCGCGAAGTTTGGGTCGAAGGTGAGGATTGAAGTGCTGTTGTCGATCAGGTCCGCCAGCTTGATTGTCTTCACGCAGGCAGGTGCCTTGGCGATGTGCTGGCGATCGAACTCCTTCCGGGTTGCCCGGTTTGCCTCCATTCCTGTCGAGGCGTCAGTTAGCCAATCGACGTAGCTGAGCACGGTGTCGCCGAAGAGGCTTCCAATTGTGATCGGCCGCACTTTGGTGTCCTCAAGGACATCGTGCAGGTAGGCTGCGGCGAGCATTTCCTGCGTGTGGCGGACACGCTGAACCCGCTGAGCAACCGACCAAGGGTGCAACCAGTATGGAATGCCGGTGTATTTGCGCGTCTGCCCGACCGCGTCATGCGCGGCGGCGGCAAAGATTCTCGCGCGTTCTGCAAGCTCATTCATCTGGTCAGGCCTGCGCAGTTACGGGTTGCGTGGAATAGCGCGGGCCGCGATGGATCGGGTCAGCACGGCGCGGCAGGCCCAGCCTGTGGGCCTTGCCCACCACGGCATTGCGGCTCATGCCCATGGCCGTGCCGATCACGCTGATGCTGGTACCGGCGTTCCAGTGCTGGGTCAGCGCCTTGATCTTCTCGTCTGTCCACGGGGACTTCATGCGGCTTTCCTTTCCGGGATAGCGACGAACTCAGGCAGGTTCGCGCGCAGGATGGCTTCGGCCAGCGGCGGGCAGACGCTGTTGCCGCACATGCGGATCTGGCTGGCTTTGGTAAGTGGGCGCCATTCGACGGCACCGGAGGCGCCGTCGATAACGAACAGCCCCTTCTCGATGATGTAGCTCTCGCGGAAGCCCTGGGCCCGGAACAGTTCGCGCGGGGCCAGCATCCGCATGCCGATGTCGGCGATGACGTAAGTCTCGCCGTCGATCTGCACGGTGACCAGGCCGAAGCGCGCCAGTGTCGTGACCGAGTGAAGCGGGTCGTTTGCCGCCTGGCCGACACCTCCCTCGCCATAGTATTTGCAAAGGAAGGCATAGACCGCGCCGGCGTGGGTGCCCTCGGCACATATCGTCGGCGCCGGCTGCTCCATCCCCTGCATGCGCTGGTCAGCGCCCTTCTGGTTCAGCAGGAAGGCGGTGACCACATTCTGGTGCGAACCGGCCTGTGTGATGGTGCTGACCGGCTCGTCAGCGGCATGGCCGACTACGCCGGTGTTGTGCTGCGCGAGGAAGGCCGCGACGACCGCAGGGCCGCCGCTTGCCGTGATGGTATTCATCGGGGCATCGGGGGAGGCCGCGCGGACATCATCTCCGTGCAGGCTGTGCCGGCCGATCAGGGTGGCAGCGACGAGGCCCATAGGCGGGGCGCCGCCTTCCCGCTTGATAAAGCTGTTGGCCGTCACTGTCGGAACCGGCTCGTCCATACCGACGCCCACGGCGCCGGCCCGGAACTTAGTCAGGTGTGCGGCGATAAGAGCGTTCTGGTCCTTCTTGCTGGCCGTTACCGTGTGCAGCGGATCCTCGGGGGACCGATTGGCCCCGCCCTGCTGGGCATAGGACAGCACTGGCGCAACCAGAGCGAAGGAACCTGCCGTCGATTGCGTCCGGATCGGCTCATCCAGCCCGTGGACACCATTCCGGCCGGCAGCACTTGCCATGTCAGTTCGGACAATGAAGGGGCGCTGGGCGCGCAGCACGTAGCGGTCGATGCCACGCGCGATGCGTTCCATGGTCGCAGGCGCCAGCGGCCGTTTACAGCCCAAGGCCCTCGCTTCTGCCGCATCCATGAAAATGCTGTGGGTCGGCAGACTCCAGTCGATCAGCTCAGCCGCCGTGCGCCAGGCCTGCACCTTGCCCGCCTTCACGCCGAGGCTCCCGGGCTTGCCATGAGTCGGCTGCGGCCAGACGATGGGTCGGCCATCGCGACGCGCCAACACGAACAGCCGCTTCCGGATCGTTGGGGTGTCGTAGTCGGCGGCGCGCAGCACCTTCCATTCCACGACATAGCCCTGGGCGCGGAGACGCTTCACCCAGCGCTTGAAGATGTTGCCCAGGCCCTTTTTGTCGATCTTGGTCTTGTCGGGAACCATCTTCGGCCGGCCGTGGACGTCCAGAACGTACTCGCCGTGAGCATCCAGCACCGGGATGAGATCGCACCACTGCTGGAACTCTTCGACATTCTCCAGGCTGATCAGGCGTGGCTTCTGCCAATCCGGCAGGCGTTCGGCATAGTGGACGACCACCCATGCGAGATCCCGGATGTTCTTGTTGAGCGGCTGACCGCCCTTGGCCTTGCTGAAATGCTTGCAGTCCGGCGATGCCCACAGCAGGCCGACCGGGTCTTTGCCGGCAACGTCGCGCGGATCGGCGCGGTAGACGGACTGGCACAGGTGTCGGCTGCCGGGATGGTTGGCCCGGTGCATGGCGATGGCTTCCGGGTCGTGGTTAATCGCCACGTCCGGGTCGATACCGAAGGCCCGCAGGTGCCCTTCGCTGGCGCCACCGCCGCCGGCAAAGCTGTCGATGGAGATTTCTCCACTTGGAAACATTCTTATTCTTCCCCCAACTCAGAAGGTCTACTGGGTCAGCGCCCAGACGATTGCGATGTAGGTGAGGCCGTGCAGCAGCTGGTCCACGCCAAGCAGAATCCAGAAGCCTTCGCTGGTGGTCGGGCCGAGCTTCCAGTGCGCGTTAAGGCGCATCTTTGCCCAGTCGATGTGGTAGTGAGCGACGAAGTCGGCCAAGACACACAGGAATATCGTCGTGGATTCCGGTAGCAGCAGTCTCAGAGCGATGGCCGTGCCGAGCATGTGGATAGCCGCATGCATCAGGCCGCCCGGATGCCCATAGGTGCCCTTGTTGCGGTACATCCAGGGCGTGGCCTGCAGCGGGAAGTCACAGATGAAGTGCTTCACCGTCAGCGCGAGAATGATCCAGAGGACGAGATCGGTGGTCATGCCCACCTCGCCGTGATGATGCTGAGGATAGCGATCGCAAAGCAGCACCAGGCGGAGCCCCACTTGTCATTGGCTGCGAAGATGAAGGTGCCCAATGCGAACAGATCGTACGTGCTCATGCCGGCACCGCATCGTGCAGAGCGCCGTCCAAATGCCGGCCGGCTGCATGCTTCCCGATACGCGCCATCCAGTTCCCTGATTCGGGCAGGAAATGGGCCGCACCTTTGTCGATGAACGGCTCTGGAGCCGACCCTTCCGGAAGCCTTGCCCACTCGCCCCATTGCTTGAAAAAGAACGGCACACCTGCGTCGTTGCAGTCATCGCGCGTCTGGCGAGCCCAGTCCGGGTGCATCGGACGCGCGCCGTGGCCGCTCTCGCCTCCGCAGATCAGCCAGTCGATGGCATGGATTGCCGGGCGCCAGTCAACCGCGCCCAGCGCCGGCTCATAGCTGACAAAGGTTGGCCAGCCGTGGCCGTGCTCGCGGATAATGTGCGGGCTGCGCTCGTCAAAGCGCGGCTGGTCTTCGATGGTCACGCCCAGGCGGGCGTGCTGGAGCGAAGGCGGCGGCGAGCGGTTGGGCAGGAACTTCGCCCAGTTCTCAGGCCGCTTGGTCAGCAGCAGCCAGTCCAGATGCGGCGTTTCCCGGATCAGGGCCCAGAGTTCACCGCGCCATTCCGGGCGGATGCTCGGGTGATCGTCAAAGACATCGGCCATGCTGGAGCAGAAGACTTTGAACCGGATACCCAGCTTTTCTGCCTTGGCGTTCCACTTCACCGGCCCGCGCCAGTTGTCGACGCCTGTGCGGCGGCGATTGGCTTTCGGCCCCCACTCCACCAGCTTGACCCGCGTTGCCTGCGTTTCTGCATAGCAATGCTGGCAGCCTGGCGAAACGCGCGTGCATCCCAGCCACGGATTGAAGGTGTGGTCCGTCCACTCGATCTTGCTGTTCTCAGCCACGGCGGGCACCATCAAATTTCAGCGTAATGACAAGATTGTCCTGGTCCTTCTCAATGCTGATCTGCTCGATCACCGTAGCGGCGAGCTGCGCGACGCGAGCGCGAACGCGGGTCTGTACGCGCTCCTGCGCCGACTTGATCTCTTCGTCAGCAATCGCGCTGGCGTCAGTCAGGATCGCCTGTCGCAGTGAATCAGGAAGCATGTGCTTCATGCCGCCGCTTCAACGCCAGCAGCGCGCATCGCAGCCCCGCCCAACGGCGTATCCGCAAGCATGCCGAGCGCTTCCATGTAGACCTGCAGCAGGGTTTCCTGCTCGTCCAGATCGGCCTTGTCCATTTTGCGCAGGCGGATCACCTGGCGCAGAATCTTCACATCGAAGCCATGCGCCTTCGCCTCGGCATAGACTTCCTTGATGTCGTCGCCCAGCGCCTTCTTTTCCTCTTCCAGGCGCTCGATGCGCGCCACCAGCTGGTTCAGCTGGTCCGTGGAAAAGTTACCGCTCTTGAGTTTGGCCATCGGTTCCCCCATTGAAGTGTTCGCTGGCGACATAGACCGCCGCGTTTTTCATGCTGGCGTTCATCCGGGTGCGCTTGGTCTTCACCAGCAGCCCGTCGCGCAGCAGTTCCGAGACGCGCGGGCGCACCGTGAGCTTGTCTTCCTGCACCTGCTTGCCGGCTTCGTCGGGCGTGAGTCCGCGAGCACCGGCAGCAGTGAAAGCTGCCAGCACACGGGCGCGCACGGCGGCTGCGCGGCTCTCGATTGAGACGGCAGCGGATTGGCTGGTGCCCCCCTTCTCCTTGAAGCCGGGAGTCGCGGGATAGCTGCGGCGGCGCGCTGGGCGTCGGCCCGTGAAAAGATCGAGTTGCGGGGCCGCGCTCATGCAGCGGCCCCGCGCTCTGACCCGGCACTGTCCACCGCGCCGGGGGGGTAAAGGCGCGTGTGATCGGCTGCCGGAAGCCGATGGGGCTGGAGAAGCTGACTCAATGCGCCGGCCAGAGTCTGGGCCTGGTGCATGAGAAGAATGACGTTGCTGGCATCGCTATGGCCGGCCTGCTGGCTGATGCGCTGCCAGATGATGCTGCTCGCAGCCATCAGGGCGATGATGTCGCCCAGGCCGGGCTCGGCTCCGGCGATCCAGCCGTCAACGGTGCGGGTATGGCGCCCCGTGGCGCGGGCTGCGTGCTTCACCGTGTCGTGCGGCCATGCCTCTTTCAGCACGGAAGCGAAGAAGCCGTCGGGAAGCCCGTTGCGGTCCGAGACGCAGGACAGCACCGGCTTGGTTCTGCTGAATTGCAGCCGCTGGATGAAGTGCCGGATCATGCAGCCCTCGCCCGCCGCTTCCGCGACTGGAGCTGTTCATCCCGCTCGTTCATGAAGTCCCGAACCGTCGCCTCGGTGCTGCTGCGGCCTTCCCGGCCGGCACGGAGATCGAAGACGAAATTCGGGTCGCCCTTCGCCAGTCTGCCCAGCGTGGTCGGCTTCATATCGTGGCGCTTTAGAAATGCCTCGACGTCTTCAAGGAGATCAGGTGCCGTTTTGGTCATGGACGAGATCATAATAGGACTATTCCTATTTTACAATAGGCATTTTCCTACGCGACCTCGGCGGCCGTATAAAATAGGATTAATCCTATGGTGATTCTCAATGATCCGGTCCGCCAGTTGGTGCGGGCACAGCTTGCCGCCCTGGATCTCAACATGGCGGAAGTCTCTCGTTCGATCGGCCGAAGCCACTCTTACCTGCAGCAGTTTCTGGAGCGCGGCGTGCCTCGGGCTCTGCCGGAAGACGTGCGCGACGAGCTGGCAAAGAAACTCAATCTGGAGCCGGCGCAGCTGCGCGGCGATAAAAACCGAAGGCCGCAGGGCGGTATAACGATGAAAAGCCCTGCATTCATGGGCTTCCACGAAGCTCCGCCGGCCTTTGAGCATCTGGTACTGACCAAGCAACAGCGCGACTATCTGGACATGATGGCCATCGGTATGTCCGTGGCAAATTCCGAAGTCCTCGCCTTCGTCGATGCCGACATAGAGGCGCTCGAAATGGGCGAAGCATTGAAGGAATCGCTTGGCCGGCCGATCAACGCCCTGGAGCGTGTTGGTCTGATGCAGAAGATTCTGCAGCGCAGGGTGCTGGCCGCCGCCGAAAAACCACAGGTTACGCAGGGTAATCCTCAACCGGTGACGGCGCGGAAAGCGAAGTAACCCTCTGGTAGAATTGTCCAATATTACAAGGTTGCAGCCGGTTTAGGACTTGGCTACCCTCAATGCGTGTATGCAGCGCATTCCATTGTAGTTCCGACCCCAAACGACCTGGTCAGAATTGACCGAACGCCGTTTGATCACGCCGCTATGCTCGATCCAAAGCTAAGCTTGGCTCTCGGCTTGTGGCGCCATAATGCCCGCCAGCACAATGCTGTTGATTTCGTTCAAACTCTGCGGCGTTTACATGCACCCGAGCCTGTTCACCTGCTGGATACGACTCCGCGCGATATTGATTACTGGAACATGGTCGACTTCCAGCGCCACCCCTTCGTCATGGATGGCGGCGACTACAAGGATATTCGCCTGGGCACGCTGAACTTCCTTCCGGCTCGCATTGCTGCTGAGCAGACTTACGGCATGGTGGTGGCCATGCGTGAGCCTCTGCTGTTCACTGTCTCGATGCCGCAGCGGATCTACGAGCGCGCCCTGCTGCCCTTCTTCGGTGTTCGCAACGAAGTGACCCGCATTGCGACACTTGTAAGGCCGATCCTGTTCCGCAGCAGCCTGGCCGAGATATCCAGCATCAAGCAGCGGCCCTCGCCGGCTCGATTGCGGCCATAGGCCCTTCCGCTATCTGCTTATCCATGCCGCGGCGATCGATGTGTGTGGTGTGCATCTGGGTGACCTTGCCGGCGGCGTCGACAAAGCCGACCAGCGACAGGACTACCCGGGTGTAACCGTAGCCGTCCCGACTCAATGGGATTCTGCTATTGCGAAGATCATCAAACACCAAGCCGCAATGGTGGTCGACGTCGTAACGTTGTACGGATAGGGCGCGGATGAGGTGCGTCAGCAGGTATGGTAAGTTCTCACCCCTGCGCTCTGGATGCACCCACAAGCCGCCGTGGTGGCCGATGCGGCCTCGCCAGTTCAAATCTGCAGGATGCACTAGGCGCGGCCGGCCCAGCGGAGGCAGGCGACTGCTGAATAGCCTGCCGCTCGCCAGCCACTCCATCCAGCCCCCTTTCCCGGTTTCGATAAGCCGGAACGCAATGCAGGCCGACATGCGGCCCTTGGCAGCGCCATCCATTTCTGTCACGCGCAGCCAGTAATGCGGGCCGCCAGGATCGAGGTCGTGGTGCGCGGGATCGAAGCTGATATTGGCCCCGAGGTTTCCCGGCGCGGCCGTAATGGCAGCGCGCCAGCGGGTCAGGTCTGGATCCTGGTCGATCCGCAAGCCCCTGCTGCTGATCTCTCCGAGGATGGTTGAAATGTAGCTGTCGGCGGTGAACCTGACCGATTTACGCATGTTTACCCCTCCAGATTGCGGATTCGACACTCAAAGGTAGCAGCGCAAGGTTCATCCACGGTTACCGATTGAGCCGGACACGGACAAATTACAACCCGCAAAACTGCCGCTGAACAGAAATAGGAAAATTCCTATTGCTTCTGAAATAGGAATAGTCCTATTATGACTTCAGGCAACAGACGGGGGCAACCCATGGCGCATTACACCGACGAAGAAATCCGCTGGGAAATTCAGAAGCAGATGGGCTGCTGCATCGCCGCAGCCCAGCGCACCCCGGTAATGGCCCAGCTGGTGGTCACTGCGACCTGGCCGGATGGCGCCACGCATTCCGTGCGCTGCACCGACTACGAGAGCGACGGCTGGCAGACCAGCTTCATCGCGCTGGCCGTGTCGAAGCTGAGCGCGTGGCGCGAGATCAAGGTGCTTGAAGAACCGATGCCCCACCCGGAAACCCGGTGCTGGTTGTCATTGCCTTCCCGTCTGCAGATCGGGGCCTAACCATGCACATCGCTTCTCACATGATCGTGGGACGGTTGGTTCACGACATTCTGGCTGCCGGCTGCAGCATCAAGATCGTGGAGCCCTACGGCGTAAAGCCTGTCTGCCCCCTCACCAACAGTGCACAGCGGGTCGCGGCGAACATCGAGAAATACGATGAGGAACACCTGCACGTGTTCTTGCCGGGCAACACATCACGGCGCATCGAACGGTCGGATGGATATATCCGGCTGATCTATGCAAATGGCTGCGGCGTCATCAATGAGCATAGCCCAGCGGTTCGCCATCTGGCGCGGTCAGCCGACATGCTGGCCGGGGCGCTGGAGCGATTGGAGGACAACAGCAGGCGCCAGCCGATGCTCGCTCGGCTGATGATCGAGAATCCGCTGGACTGGGGGCAATCATGACACGCCGCGAGTTCTGGACCCGCGTCTGCCTCGGCGCCTTTGTTGGCACCCCGGTCGCCTATGCCGTGATCATTGGCCTGTTTTTCGGCCTCGGCATCATCTCGGAAGGGATTCTCATCCAATGAACAAGCCCCTCGACGCCCGCAGCATCAAGGCCCTGCTCGGCCCTGCCCCGATCTGGGAATGGTGGATCAACGTCTACGAAATCCCGGCGCGGGCCACGTTGGCAGGGCTCAAGCAGCAGGAAGCCAGCTTCCACAGCACTCAGAAAGATGCGGAAGAGTCGGCAGCTGAATGCAACGAGCCGAACTTCCAGCATGTCGCGCTGATGCGCCAGTGGCACGACGGCACCATGCAGCATGTCGAGATCATCGACTTCGATGCGGAAGAAGAGCGGGTCCGCATTGAACGTGCTGCGGAGCGGGCATCCCGCCAGCGGCGCGAAGACCTCGCTCATCACCACAGTCAGGTTCTTTAACCACACAGGAGACGGCAATGTCCTATAGCAGCAAAACCCTTTCAGTCCTCGGCTATGCCAATGGCTTCACGCTCTGGCACTACAGCACCCCCGATGCTCACAAGACGGTCGGCACCAACGGCTACTTCAATGCCGCTGCCGAAATGCTTCGACCCGGTGACTTCATCCTCGCAAATACCGGCGTGGGCGGTTCGCCCCAGCACGGCATCTTCGTTGTTGCCACCAATCTGAGCGGCCAGGTCGAACTTGCCGATCTGGCCCCCGGAGTCGGAGGTGCCGAAACCAAAGCGGCTGAACAGCCGGAAGCCGCTGCGGCCTGACACAGAAGCCAGTGGTCACGGTCGGCACCGCCGGCCGTGTTCAAAGGCATCACGAGAGGGGAAAGCAATGCACGTCAACGCCCGGGCCGCGGAGCCCTTCTTCCGCATCAGCAACGTCACCCTGGCCGACAGCTGGGGCCTGACGCGGATCGACACCGAAACCTTCTTCCGCCAGGTGCACACCCGGCTGGAGTGGTACCGCGCGTCGCTGGTCAGCGCCGGCTACGAGGCGTCGGTGATGAATATGGTCCGCCTGCATCTGGAAAGCATGGATGAGGACGACGCCGTGGATCAGGCCGTGCTGGCCGCGCTGAACTGGGCAACCAGCCCAAGCGTGCCGACCAGCCCAGTCGGCGGCGGCATTCCCTGCCTGGCGATGGAGGCTGCCTGATGGGCCAGAGCACCGCCGTCCGCGTTCTCGCGCAGGAAACCAACGGGGCAATCGACCTTCGCAAGGCGCTGGTGGATCACGGCGACGACGTCGATCTGATCCTGACGGCGATCGAGGGTGAAACCAACTTCAACGAGGCCATCGGCGCCGTCTACAGCGAAGTGCTGGAGGACGAGATTCTGCTGGATGGCCTCGGCACCAAGATCGAGGAACTGACCAAGCGCCAGCAACGCATCAAGCAGAGCATCGAGACCCGCAAGAACATCATCCTGATGGCCATGGAACGAGCCAACGTCCCCATGGTGAAGACCTCGCTGGTGACGATCTCGAAGCGGGCCACGCCTGGCGTCGCCGTCATCGACAACGAAAGCCTGATCCCGGCCACCTTCTGGGAAAAGCAGGACCCAAAACTGAACAAGGTTGCTTTGAACGCCGCGCTCAAGGACGGCGGCACCATCCCCGGTGTCTCCCGTAGCAACGGCGGCATCACCCTCTCCTTCCGAAAGGTCTGACCGCATGAACCAAGTCATCGCCATGGCGCCGCGCGACTACAACGGGTCGCAGCTCGCCCTAATCCAGAAGACCGTCGCCAAGAACTGCAATACCGGCGAGTTCGACCTGTTCATGGAGGTCTGCCGGCGGGTCAAGCTGGACCCGTTCCGCAAGCAGATCCACGCCGTGGTCTACAGCAAGGACAATGCCGATAAGCGGAAGATGTCGATCATCACCGGCATTGACGGCTTCCGGGCCGTGGCGGCGCGCTGCGGCGACTACCGGCCCGATGATCAGGAGCCGGAGCTGTCCTACGACGAGGCGGAGAAGTCGCCCGCCAACCCGCTTGGCCTGGTCAAGGCCGTGGTGCGCTGTTTCAAGCTCGGCCCGGACAAGCAGTGGCACCCCGTTGTCGGTGTCGCCTACTGGAACGAGTTTGCCCCAATCAAGACCAAGGGCACCAGCAACGACGATTACGACTGGATCGAGACCGGCGAGACCTGGCCCGACAGCGGTAAGCCGAAGAAGCGCAAGCAGCTCAAGCCCGGCGCCGTCGAAGTTCAGTATGTGGATGGCAACTGGGCCAGCATGCCGCGCGTCATGATCGCGAAATGCGCCGAGGCGCAGGCCCTGCGTAAGGGCTGGCCGGAAGACCTGAGCGGTATTTACGCCGCCGAGGAAATGGACCGCGTCCGCGCCGAGGAACTGAGCGCCAGCGAGATGGTCGAGCAGCACCAGCAGGACAACCGCCTCAAGCTGGTCAGCGCCAAGGACAGCGTCCCGCTGATCTTCGAGGCCGGCGCCAGCGTCGAAATGGTCCCGCTGGGCAAGGTGGCGGACCGGATTCTGGCTTTCCTCGAGGCGTCGCAAAGCCCGACGCAGATCGACGCCTTCCGCGAGACCAACCGCGCCGGACTGCAGACCTATTGGGCCCTCAACAAGTCCGAGGCCCTGGAGATCAAGACCGCCATCGAAAACCGCATCAAGGAACTGGAGGCTGCGTGATGGCTGACAGGGAAACGTCGCTGAAAGGCATGGCCGCTGTCCTTGAGAAGGGCCGCGCGGCTTCGCGGGAGCTGGATTGCGCCATTGGCGTCGCTATCGGGCGCTTCACGGTCCACCCGCCGCGCTACGAGGGCGGAGACGTCCAGTACAGCGATGGCAACGCCTGGCCCGGGCAGGCCGGCGACATGCTGGTGCCGCGCTACACCGACAGCATGGACGCGGCACTCACGCTCCTACCGGCGCACGGCCCTGACTGTGCTGCGTTTTGGCGTGTCGGCAACGACGGTGAAGGCGGAGATCCCAGCCTGTTCAAAGCCGAAGTGCTGATCGCGCGCGGTTTGATCAGCAACAGGCAAACCGGCGTTGCCCTGACGGCGCCGATGGCGCTGTGCATCGCCGCGCTCAAAACGATGGCCTGACCCATGCCCGTCAGCCTGATCTGCTCCAAGCACCTTTCCGGACTCCGGCCAGTGGATCAGGCCGGTCTGGACGCCATTGCCCGTCTGGGCATGGGCGAAATGGTCATGGTGGAGATCAAGCGGCCGAGGAACATCAAGCATCACCGCCTGTACTGGGCGCTGGTCGGGCTGGTCTGGGAGAATCTGGACCACGAGCGCTATCCCACGCCGGACAGCCTCCATGCCGCCTTCAAGGTCTGCCTCGGCATCAGAACCGAGATCACCATGCCGGGCGGCACGATCGCTTACATTCCGGGCAGCATCAGCTTCGAGAAGATGGACCAGGCTGAGTTTTCGGCATTCTACGACCGGGTCTGCGACCTGATCGCCAAGCACTTCCTGCCCGGCGTCACCAACAAAGAACTGCGCGCCGAAATCTGTTCCATGACGGGGACGGCGGCGTGAATTTTCCAATGGAGGATGGCATGCAGAAGACCTTCACCAACACCGGCACCGAGTTCAGCGCCTGGCGCGCGGCTGAGGCTTTCCTGAGCGAAAGGGGTTTCTCAGTCGGCTCAACCCAGAAAGGCGCCGCCAGCGGCATCCTGTTCGGCGATTTCAAGATCTCGAAGTGGCGGAACCTGAGCCCGAAAGAGCGGAATCAGCTTCACGGCACAGTTCACGCCCTCGATATCCGCAGCGGCAGCGCGGTCGTCACCCTGCGTGAGAGCGCGCCGGCCGAGGCCAAGGCGGCGTTCCTACGCGAAATCCTCTGGTGCTGCCATGTGCGCGGCCCGGACGATGTCATGGCCTGCGACGATAAGGAGCACGCCGAGCGTGTCGCGGGCGCACTGTCAAAGCAGTTCAAAGCGTTGTCCGGCAAAATGGATGTGATGTTCGACCCCGTGGCTGCGCCGTGGCCGCACTCGGCCGAAGCCCACGCCGGCGATTTGTCCTCGCCGTCGGTTGACTACGCAGCCGTGATTGCTTCGGCCCGCCTGCCATTGGTAGCGGCATGAGCAAGATTGCTGAAATCGTCGGACCGTCTGGCCGTACACACTATCGGCGGCCTCCGGGCGATCCGCTGGTTGCGGAAGCCGAGCGGACCAATGGCTATTCAGTCAGATATGTCGATCAGGAAACCGAGGACCGGACCTTCATCGTTTCAGTCGATGGCTATGCCGACTCCGAATTTCGGGCGATCTCACGAGATAAAGCCCGTGCAAAGGCTTGGCGCGCACTCAATGAGGCAACCGGCTGTTCTTTCAAGCGGTTCCTTGCCATCTCTTCCATCAGACTAGAAGCGAGTAATTCATGACAATCGCAGCCGTAGACGTCACCGTGGACCGCAACCAGGCCCGCGACCTGTACCGCCAGTACAAGGCGCACCAGCACTATTCCGCGCCTATCGACATGGAGATTCAGCGGGCCTACCAGCTGATCGCCCAGGGCCGCACCGTTATCCGGGCGCTGGAGAGCGTCAAGCTGGCGGGCGTCGATGCCGCAGGCCTGCCCAAGCTCGCAATCATCCGGGCCGATGCCGCTCAGTGCTGGCTCGACCTGTGGACCGATGGCTCCGCGCGTTTCGCCATGGAGCGCTGGCCGCGCAGCCAGTCATCCCGAACTGTGGTCCAGCTTCAGCGCGACACGTTTCCCCGGCGCACGAGCCACCACAACAACGCCGTGGCCAAGGTGCCACTGATTCCTGTCCACCTGCGCCCGAAACGGGCGCTGGAGAGTTATCACATTCTCTGGGAAGCCGAGTGGGCCCCGGTGCCGCCGGTCGACCCCCTGCTGCTGCGCCGGATCGGCAAGGCTGACCTCTGGCTCGTCTGCGCCGCATGGGATCTCACCCCGGTGGAACAGGCCGCGTTGGCCACCAGGATCGCCGGCTGATATGCGCCAGATGCGAGGTTGATATGACGGTAAACGTAATAATTGTCGACATGACCACCGCGGAGGTTCGTTCTTATCGAGATCATTGGTACGACGCCAATCCATGGGAGCCGCACCATGAGTATCTATGGTCCGAGGGCAATTATGGCTGTGATTGCAATCGCGGACTCTTCTTTGCCCGCGCCAATGGAGACACCGACAAGGGCGTCACCTGCGGAGAAAGCCGCTATCGAGTGCTGATTCGTGATGCTGACGGCAGAGTATTGTTTTCTGACGAGAATTTCCCAGACGCGCCAGTCGCCGGGGCCGGCTGATGCCTCGCAGCGTCGAAGAATGGGTCGGCAAGACCGACGACACGCCGGTACCGCCTCGCGTCCGCCTGCGGGTTTTCGAGGCCATGAAGGGTCGCTGCGGAATCTGTGGGCGGAAGGTGCAGGCCGGGGACAAATGGACCTGCGAGCACGTCAAGGCGCTTATCAACGGCGGTGAGAACCGGGAAGACAATCTCGGTGTCACCTGCAGCTGGTGCCTCCCGGGCAAGAACGCAGATGACGTAGCCGAGAAATCAACGACCTACCGGAAACGCTCGAAGCATGCCGGTATCAAAAAGAAATCCAGTCGACCCCTACCTGGCTCGAAGGACTCTCCATGGAAACAGACGCTGGGCAACGGATGGATGCGTCGATGAGAAATGAAGATAAGGCGCATCTGGAATCCCGTGCCGGAGACATGGTGAACATGATCACGCGCGCACTCGGAGTGGCGCCACGCAACATTTCAAAAGCAACAGCTAAGAACTATGACTACGCCGACAAAATCGCGCTCCAGCACTTGGTCGAAGTTGCCCGCGCCCAGCAGGCCGAGCCGGTGGTGGACGATGCGATGGTGGAGAAGATCGCGCGTCGGATTGCCCCGAACAACGGGGATACGTCCGATATTGCATGGCAGCATCTGACTGCACGCGGCGAGCATCACCAGTACATCAACATCGTGCGTGACGTGCTGACCGCATACGCCGCCCCCAGCGCGCAGGCCGAGCCGAGCGACAATGACGGCTACATGGAAACGATTTCCGGCGGCGGTTATTTCTCACCCGAGCCGCCCGCTGCGGTGCCCGGACAGGTGGGGGACTTGCGGGAAACAGTTATGGCCGCGATCAAAGGCACCATTCCGCGTCCGGGCGGCTATGCAGACTATTCCGACATAGTAGAAAACATCGTTCGCGCCCTCCAATCCGCCACCCCGGAAGCCCGCGCGGGAGAGGTGAGCGAAGCGGATGTCGAGCGTTCAAGTCGCGCCCTATGCGCCGATCACTACGCAAAAAGGTTCAGCAAGCCGATTGATGATCCGCACGTTCAGAGGAACGTCGAAAACAACTGGCATATCTATGCTGAGCAGGTTCGCGTCGTTCTCCAAGCCTCCAGCGTGCGAGGCGCTGGGGCGGAGGAGAAATGGTATCGACACAAGAAACGTGGAACGCTGTATCGGGTGATCACAGATCAAGCCACATTGCAGGCTGTAGGCACTATCCCAGACGAAACGCAGATGGTGGTATATCGCGGTCAGGACGGCATGATGTGGACTCGTCCATATGTCGAGTTTCACGATGGCCGCTTTGAACGTGCCGCCGCGCCACGGACCACGGGGGAGGTGTAGCGCGATGGGCGAATACAAAATCGCTATATCTCAAGGCGCACCAGAATGCCCCAACTGTGGATGCGATGGGTTCGATGACTGGCATAATTCTCCGGGCCTGAAAACCGGCTTTCTGCCGGTCTCAATCACCGGCGCGATCAAATGCCACCAGTGCGGCAAGTTCTTCCATGTCGACCATTACAGCGATGGCGCGACGCATAGCAGTATGGGCGGCAAGCAGAAGAAGGCCGTGAAGACCGCCCAGCCAGAACGGGGGACGTAGGGGTGACTTTGTCGCAAATGCAGAGCCACCAGGCGAAAATCTGAATGCTCAGGACCGCCAGAATCGTCTATCCCCATGAACCGCTCCGCCCCAGTGCCGACGCGAAGTGGGCACAGATGGAGATCGGAGCGCCTGATATTCGTCGGGTGTACCGCCTGCTCCGCCTGGGCAAGCTGGAGGGTTTCAAGGACGGTCGGGCGGTTCGGATTTATATCGACAGCGTCGTGCGTTACAGGAGCTTAGCCCCCCTCGGTGCGCAGCCTGCGGCGATCCCGAAACGCCGCTCCAAGGCATCGCCGGCCGCGCACAACGCCGCCATGGCAACCTTGCAAAGCCTCGGCGTTCTGGGGCAGCGTTGACGCCGCCTGAGACGGGAGACGGCTGTGACGGTGTTTAAGGATCAGCGGCGCGGGGTCTGGAAGTACGACTTCTGGTACCTCGGCCAGCGATATGTGGATGACTGCAAAGACCCAGTGACGGGCCTTCCAGTCACCAGCAGGCGTGCCGCGCAAGAGGTCCAGGAATCTGCTCGCGTTGCCATCCGCAACCGACCAGGCGTGAAGCCATCGGAGCCGACCGGCTATACCGTGGCTCAGTGCTTTGCCACTTACCTGACCACGCAGAAGGGCAAGGGCGGCTTCGATTCCGCCCGGGATCACATTGCTGAGTATCTGGGCCGCCCGCAGTTT
Organism: Ferrovibrio terrae; assembly: GCF_943371255.1. Lineage (GTDB taxonomy): Bacteria > Pseudomonadota > Alphaproteobacteria > Ferrovibrionales > Ferrovibrionaceae > Ferrovibrio > Ferrovibrio terrae_B. The sequence goes on from NZ_CALRUC010000001.1 coordinate 61,346, forward strand.
CGGGCCGACAAGCTGGTCAACGACATCAGCGATCAGGACATCATCGACTACATCGACTGGGCGAAGGATCAGGAAGGCCAGATCTGGCTGGGCGGGCCGCATCGGTCCAAGCATGATCTGATCGAGGAGGACCGGAAGCGATTCTTCAAACCCAGCGGCAAGATCAGAAAACCTTCCAGCATCAACCGTATGCTCGATACCCTGATTGCGGCCTTCAACCTCGCCCATATAATGAAAGACCCGGCCACGAAAGAGCCGCTGCTGAAGGTCATGCCTCGCATCGTCAAGTTGGATGCTCCGAAGCGCCGGCCCCGGCCGATGCCGCTCAGCCTGGCCGATCAGGCCATCGACATGGCGCCGCCGCACCTGCGAGACGGGCTCTGGCTGACCACCACCTTTGGTTTCCGCGAGGGCGAGGCAGTGGGCTTCCGTCGGCAGCAGGTGGATTTCGACAATCGCGGCGTCTGGCTGTTCGGTGAGGACGTGAAGGAAAACCGGGACGGCTTTCTGCCTGCCCCTCCCCCCGTCATGGCCCGCCTACAGCAGATGTGCGATCGCGCCGAGGCTGCCGGCCATGATCATCTGGTGCTGTACCTCGACCCGAAGACGAAACGATTGCGGCCCATCAAGGCCTTCGGCGCCGCCTGGCAGCGCATCCGGCGCGAACTGAAGCTGGCCGGCCGTCACACCTTCCACAACACGCGCGGCACCTTCGCCCAGCGGCTGGTCAAGATGAAGGTGGATCCCCGGGTGACGAAGACGTTGATGCGCCACGCGCATCTGTCGACGACCGAGGCCTATTACGAGATCGAGGACGAAATGCGCCGCGACGCGATGGAAGCCATCGACAACGCCGCGAACCGTGTGAAGCCGGCCAACGATAACGACAGTCCCACTCCAGAGTCCCACTCGGGCCCGAAGCGCGAGAAGCGCTGACGCGCTGCTGTCGTCTAAATTGTTGTGATGAATAGAAGAAAATGGTGGGCGATGACGGGATTGAACCGCCGACATCCTCGGTGTAAACGAGGCGCTCTACCGCTGAGCTAATCGCCCGCCTGGCCGTTTCCGGTCAGAACCGGGAACGGGCCGGTTCATAGCAGATCGGAACCAATCGCGCAAAGCCGGCCGGCTGGGCCGATCCGCGAAAAAGGGCCGCAACCCGGTCGGGTGCGGCCCTGGCATTGCGAAGTGCGACGATGGCGATCAGCCAACCGCCTCCTTGAGCGTCTTGCCGGCGCGGAATTTCGGCTGCTTGGTTGGCGGCAGGTCGATCCGCTCGCCCGTGCGGGGATTGCGCCCGGGGCTCGCGGCCCGGGTGCCGACAAAGAAGCTGCCGAAGCCGACGATCCTGACCTCTTCGCCGCGGCGCAAGGCCTCGGTGATGAGTTCAAAGACCGATTCCACGGCCCGCTCGGCCTGTTCCTTGCTGAGACCCGAGGTGTCGCGCACCTGGGCCATCAGATCTTGCTTATTCACGCTGGAGCCCTCCGAACTACTGTCAGTGGTCAGTGTTTGACCACACCCTCGCGGTCGCCTTCCGCTTCCGGCTCGACCACTGCAGGTTTGTTGAGATCGTCAACGTCGCTCCACTCAATTGGTTTCAATTCTGCGACGAGAGCATGCTTGAGAACCTCTTCACAGGTCGAAACCGGGACGATTTGGAGACCCTTTTTGACATTGTCAGGGATCTCGACCAGGTCCTTCTCATTTTCCTTCGGGATCAGCACCGTCTTGATGCCACCACGATGGGCGGCCAGCAGCTTCTCCTTCAGGCCACCAATCGGCAAGACCCGGCCGCGCAGGGTGACTTCGCCGGTCATCGCCACATCCTTGCGGACCGGGATACCCGTCAGTACCGAGACGATCGAGGTCACCATCGCCACGCCGGCCGAGGGGCCGTCCTTCGGGGTTGCACCCTCCGGCACGTGGATATGGATGTCGCGCTTGTCGAAGATCGGCGGCTTGACGCCGAAGGACACCGCACGGGCGCGGACGAAGGACCGGGCGGCCTGCACCGATTCCTGCATCACTTCACCCAGCTTGCCGGTGATGGTCATGCGACCCTTGCCGGGCAGCATCACCGCTTCGATGGTCAGCAGTTCGCCGCCCACTTCGGTCCAGGCCAGGCCAGTGACGGTGCCGACCAGATCTTCCAGTTCGGCCTCGCCATAGCGATGACGGCGCACGCCGGCATACTTGTCGAGATTCTTCGACGTGATCTTGATGGTCTTCACGCCCTTCGACAGGATTTCCTTCACCGCCTTGCGGGTCAGGTTGGCCAGCTCGCGCTCCAGCGAGCGCACGCCGGCTTCGCGGGTGTAATAGCGCACCAGATCACGCAAAGCTTCGTCGGTGATCGCCCACTCGCCCTTCTTAAGGCCGGCGGCTTCGATCTGCTTCTCGATCAGGTGGCGCTTGCAGATCTCCACCTTCTCATCCTCGGTGTAGCCGGGGATGCGGATGATCTCCATGCGGTCCAGCAGCGGCTGCGGCATGCGCAAGGAATTGGCGGTGCAGATGAACATCACATCCGACAGGTCGTAATCGACCTCGAGATAGTGATCGCTGAAGGTGCTGTTCTGCTCGGGGTCGAGCACTTCCAGCAGCGCCGAAGACGGATCGCCACGGAAGTCCTGGCCCATCTTGTCGATCTCGTCGAACAGGAAGAGCGGATTGTTGGTCTTCGCCTTCTTCATCGACTGCACGACCTTGCCGGGCATGGAGCCGATATAGGTGCGGCGATGGCCACGGATCTCGGCTTCGTCGCGCACGCCGCCGAGTGACACACGCACGAAGTTGCGGCCGGTCGAACGGGCAATCGATTTACCAAGCGAAGTCTTGCCGACGCCGGGCGGGCCGACCAGGCACAGGATCGGGCCCTTCAGCTTGCCCGAACGCTGCTGCACGGCGAGATATTCAAGGATACGCTCCTTGACCTTCTCCAGGCCGTAATGGTCGTCGTTCAGCACCTTTTCGGCGTTCTTGATGTCTTTCTTGACCTTGCTGCGCTTCGACCACGGGATCGTCAGCAGCCAGTCGAGATAGTTGCGAATAACGGTGGCTTCGGCCGACATCGGGCTCATCGAGCGCAGCTTCTTGACCTCGGCCATCGCCTTTTCACGGGCTTCCTTGGACAGCCGGGTCTTCTTGATGCGCAGTTCGATCTCGGCCACTTCGTCGCGGCCGTCCTCGCCCTCGCCCAGCTCCTTCTGAATCGCCTTAAGCTGTTCGTTCAGGTAATACTCGCGCTGGGTCTTCTCCATCTGGCGCTTCACGCGCGAGCGGATCTTCTTCTCGACCTGCAGCACACCGATCTCGCCTTCCATCATGGCGTAGACGCGCTCAAGGCGTTCCACCACGTTGGCGATCTCGAGCAGTTCCTGCTTGTCGCTGATCTTGATGGTCAGATGCGAGGCGACCGTGTCGGCCAGCTTGGAGGCATCGTCGATCTGATTGAGCGACACCAGCACCTCGGGCGGGATCTTCCGGTTGAGCTTCACATACTGCTCGAACTGGTTGATCACCGAACGCGACAGCGCTTCGGTCTCGCGACCTTCGCCGGAGTCATCGGTGACAACTTCGGCCTGGACCTGGAAGAAGTCCGGGTTCTCGTTGAACTTGACGATCTTGGCGCGCTGGCTGCCCTCGACCAGCACCTTCACGGTGCCATCGGGCAGACGCAGCAGCTGCAGCACCGAGGCGATGGTGCCGACGGCGTGAATGTCTTCCGGATTGGGATTGTCCTGGCCGGCATTCTTCTGGGCGACGAGCAGGATCTGCTTATCGTCCTTCATCACATCTTCCAGCGCCCGCACAGACTTCTCGCGGCCGACAAAAAGCGGCACGATCATGTGCGGAAAGACGACAATGTCCCGCAGCGGCAGGACGGGGAAAACTTGGGCGCGAGGTGATGTAAACATGCGTGGCTTCATCCTGGAGGGCGGCAGAGTAAAAATCCGCGGAGGCGTCCTTTTGTGCCGCCTGACTGAGATTAAGATGGGAATTCCCACTTGCTCCGTCAAGGCACGGTGGCGGATATCCACCATTCGTTGGGAACATCCATGACACAGACCGAGTCGTCCACAGGAGTCGCAGCGGGCGGCATCCTGGAACTGGCGTTGCTTGACGTCCGCGGTATGCAGGTCCGCGCATTCGAAACTGCCCTCAGCGAAGCCTTGCCGCTGATCCGGCGTCAGCCGGGCTGTCGCAGCGCCGAGGTGCGCCCCTGCATGGAAAACCCGCAGCGGTTTCTGCTGCTGGTCCACTGGGGCAGTCTCGCAGATCACGAACAGGGCTTTCGCCGCTCGGCCGACTACAAGCGATGGCGCGCCCTACTGCACGGATTCTACGAGCCTTTTCCGGTCGTCGAACATTACGGGCCACCCCTGTAAGGGGCAGTTCCGTAAACAGCACGGCACAGAAGCCTACAAGGTTAACCGCCGTTAGCCGTAATCAGGCGCTGACGTCTTCCTGCTTGCGATCGGCGTAGATCAGCAGCGGCTTGGCGCGGCCCTCGACCACATCGGGCGAGATCACCACTTCCTCGACGCCGTTCATGTTCGGGAGATCAAACATCGGGTCGAGCAGGATGCCTTCCAGAATGGAGCGCAGGCCGCGAGCGCCGGTCTTGCGCGCGATGGCCTTGCGGGCGACGCCGGCGACGGCATCATCCGAGAAGGTCAGCTTCACGTCTTCCATCTCGAACAGGCGCTGGTACTGCTTGATGAGAGCGTTCTTCGGCTTGGTCAGAATGTCGACCAGAGCCGGCTCATCGAGATCGTTCAGCGTGGCGATCACCGGCAAGCGGCCGATGAATTCGGGGATCAGACCGAACTTGAGCAGATCGTCGGGCTCGACTTCCGCCAGGATTTCACCCGAGCGACGCTCGTCCGGGCCGCGCACTTCGGCGCCGAAACCCATCGAGGTGCCCTTGCCGCGACCGGCAATGATCTTCTCCAGGCCGGCGAAGGCGCCGCCGCAGATGAACAGGATGTTGGTGGTGTCGACCTGCAGGAATTCCTGCTGCGGATGCTTGCGGCCGCCCTGCGGCGGCACGCTGGCAACCGTGCCTTCCATGATCTTCAGCAGCGCCTGCTGCACGCCCTCGCCCGATACGTCGCGGGTGATCGAGGGATTGTCGGACTTGCGGCTGATCTTGTCGACTTCGTCGATATAGACGATGCCGCGCTGCGCGCGCTCGACATTGTAGTCGGCCGACTGCAGCAGCTTGAGAATGATGTTCTCGACATCTTCACCCACATAACCGGCTTCGGTCAGCGTGGTGGCGTCTGCCATGGTGAAGGGCACTTCGAGAATGCGGGCGAGCGTCTGGGCCAGCAGCGTCTTGCCGCAGCCGGTGGGGCCGACCAGCAGGATGTTCGACTTGGCCAGTTCGACATCGTTGTTCTTGCCGCCATGGCCGATGCGCTTGTAGTGGTTGTGCACCGCCACCGAGAGAACCTTCTTGGCGTGGTACTGGCCAATCACATAGTCGTCCAGCACGCGGCAGATTTCCTGCGGGGTGGGGACGCCGTCCCGGGTCTTCACCAGGGCCGACTTGTGCTCTTCGCGGATGATATCCATGCAGAGCTCAACGCACTCGTCGCAGATGAACACCGTCGGACCGGCGATCAGCTTGCGCACCTCGTGCTGGCTCTTACCGCAGAACGAGCAGTACAGCGTATTCTTGGAGTCACTGCCGCTCAATTTGGTCATACCTACTCCACTGAGCGGGCCGGCGCCGGGCGACGCGGGGCCCTATTCCATCGAATCGTCATCATAAGGAACCATAGCGCCGGGCACAACGGAGATGGGCCTTTCCGGCCCTTCCGTGACCCCGGAAACTGGTCACATAACCATGATTTAACGCCAGCGGGCGCCCAGGCAAGTGGCCCGGCAACCCGGAATGTTCCCCGGGCCAGGGCCACTTTGTTCCGGGTTTATTTCCCAGGTTACTTCTTGGCGGCGGGCTCGGGGCGGCGGTCGACCACCTCGTCGACCAGGCCGAATTCCTTGGCCTCTTGCGGGGTCAGGAAGCGGTCACGCTCCATCGCCAGCTCGATCTTCTCCACGTCCTGGCCGGTATGCTTGGCATAGAGAGTATTCAGCCGGCTGCGCATATCGAGGATTTCCTTGGCATGGATCTCGATATCGGCCGCCTGGCCCTGAAAACCGCCGGACGGCTGGTGCACCATGATCCGGGCGTTCGGCAGGGCATAGCGCATGCCCTTCTCGCCGGCCGCGAGCAGCAGCGACCCCATCGAGGCCGCCTGGCCGATACACAGGGTGGCGATCTTGGGCCGGATGTACTGCATGGTGTCGTAGATCGCCATGCCGGACGTGACCATGCCGCCCGGGCTGTTGATATAGAAGGAAATTTCCTTGTTCGGGTTCTCGGCTTCCAGGAACAGCAGCTGGGCGGTGACCAGGCTGGCGACGGCGTCGTTCACCGGGCCGACCATGAAGATGATGCGTTCCTTCAGCAGCCGGGAGTAGATGTCATACGAGCGCTCGCCCCGGTTGGTCTGCTCGACCACCATCGGGACCAGCATATTCATATAGGTATCGACCATCTTGTGCATGACGCGCCCTGAAGTACGAGGAATTCGGTAGCCTTAATGTGGGGCAAAGCACCGGTTCCTTCAATGGCCGGGCTTTTTTAAAGCAAAAACGCCGGGGCAAGCCCCGGCGTTTCGCAATGTCCTGGATGTCGGGGCGAATCAGGCGACCGCCTCGACCTCCTTCTGCAGCTCTTCCTTGGTGACCGGCTTGTCGGTCACGCTGGCCATCTCGACGATGAAATCGACCACCTTGTCCTCGAAGATCGGGGCGCGCAGGCTCTGGGCGGCTTCCGGGTTCTTCTGGAAGTATTCCATCACCTGGCGCTCCTGGCCGGGGAAGCGGCGGGCCTGCTCGACCATGGCGCGGGTGATTTCGTCGGGCTTCACTTCGATATTGTTGACGCGACCGACTTCCGACAGCAGCAGGCCGAGACGGATGCGGCGCTCGGCGATCTTGCGATACTCGGTCTGCAGCTCGTCTTCGCTCTTCTTCTCTTCGGCCATTTCGGCCTCGAGGCGAGCCTTGTCAGCCGAGATTTCCTTCCAGATCTGGTCGAATTCGAGTTCAACCATGCCCGGCGGCACCTCGAAGCTGTGCTGGTCGGCCAGCTGGTCGAGCAGGCCGCGCTTCAGCTTCATGCGCGACAGGCTCTTATATTCCTGGCCGAGGTCACGCTTGATGTTGTCCTTCAGCTCCTGCAGCGAGGCAAGACCGAAGCGCTTGGCGAATTCGTCATCCATGACGACCGCGCCGGCGCCGCGCACTTCCTTCACCGTGCAGGCGAACTCGGCCGGCTTGCCGGCGAGATCGGCATTGCCGTAATTCTCCGGGAAGGTGACAGTGACGGTCTTCTCGTCGCCGGCCTTCAGGCCAACCAGCTGCTCTTCGAAGCCGGGGATGAAGGTGTTGGAGCCCAGCACCAGCGGATAGTCGCTGGCGGTGCCGCCGTCGAACTTCACGCCGTTGACGCTGCCCGAGAAGTCGATCACGACCTGGTCGCCATTGGCGGCGGCGCGCTCGGCCTTCTCGTAGGTCTTCTGCTGCTCGGACAGACGGGTGAGGAATTCCTCGACTTCGGACTCACCCGGCTCGACCACCAGACGCTCCAGCTTGATCGCCTTGAAGTCACCGGGGACGATTTCGGGCAGCACCTCGACGGCGATGGTGCATTCGAAATCCTTGCCCTCTTCGAAGGTCTGGATGTCGACCTTGGGCTGCATGGCCGGACGCAGGTTGTTGTCTTCCAGCGTCTTCTGCAGCGCGGTGTTCACCGACTCTTCCATCGCCTCGCCGAGCAGCGCGCGACCATACTGCTTCTTGATCAGCGCGGCCGGCGCCTTGCCCGGACGGAAGCCCGGCATGTTGACCTGGCCGCGAACCGCTTCAAGCTTCTGGTTGACGGTGCTTTCCAGCGCGGCGGCGTTGATAACCACCTTGTATTCGCGCTTCAGGCCCGAGGCGCTGATTTCCGTGATCTGCATGACCGAACTACCTGTCTCTGTCTCTTGAATCTCTGTTTCGCGCTCGCTTCGGGGGCTGGTGCGGGCGGAGGGACTTGAACCCACACGCCTTGCGGCACAGGAACCTAAATCCTGCGTGTCTACCAGTTCCACCACGCCCGCTTGCCCGCACCGGGGCCGGCGCGAAGGCGGAAGTCTATAGCACGGAGATTTCGGCGGCGCGAGGCTTTTGGGCGGTTTTCGAACGCCCCCTGCCCCGGGGTTTAAGTGCCAGTCTTAACAGGCTTTTTCACCGTTGCCTGGTCGCAATGGTTCATCATTTCGCGCTCGGCGAACCATTCCTTGGCATAGGAGCAATCCTTGAAGTCGTCATAGAACGGCCCGCCGATCGTGTAATGCACGATGGAGACATCTTTTTCGAAGGGGTCGTAGTCGGCCAGATGGTTCCAGCGATGCGGGATTTCGCCGATCAGGCCGTCATCGCCCAGCCATTTGAACTGGTGCAGCTCCAGCCCGGTGGCGGCATTGACGTAATCGGGGGTCAGCGCCGTGCATTTTGCGCAGTTGAACAGCATGACGCTGGACCAGTTCTTCTTTTCGTAGCGGGTCTGCGCCTTGCCGAGGAATTTCACCTCCTCCTTGGGCACATGGTTGTGCTTGACCACCTGGACGGCATAGCGGTCGTCGCGCAGGGCCCAGAGCTTGGCGATGTCGTCGACCACCAGCATGTCGTCGTCCATGAAGATCGCCCAGTCCTGGAAACCCGCCAGATAGGGCGTGAGGAAGCGCGAGAAGGAAAAATCGGTTGACTGCAGCTCATGATGCGGGCGGGTATAGATGCCCTGCAACTGGTTGAGCGCCAGATGGGTGATGGCGACCGGCTGCGACGCCCGGCGGTTGATGCTGAGGGCGGCAACGCTGGAGGCGACCGGGGCGGCCCGGCTGTAACCGATGAAGACGCGAATCATCCTGAGACTCCTGAAAACCAATCGTCCTTACACCGTAAATTCTACCCGGAAGTTAACGCCCGGGCTTTGACCGAGCGCAATCCGCCCGGGTTCGTTTGAGTTCGTTGGGGTTCGTTGGGGTTCGTTGAGGTTCGTTGAGGTTCGTTGGGGTTCGTTCAGGTTCGTTCAGGTTCGCTGGGGTTCGTACAGGTTCGTTTCGCCTTCTGCCTGCCCCGCACGGAAACTTACTCGCGCGATACTAGAACGTAGTGCGAACGCGCGAATTTTCAACTGCGGCATGGAAAAAGTCCGCACGCGGTATTATAATACCCTAGACCGCCGGCCAGCGTAGTATGGGCGACCGACGGCGCCAGCCTGCCCGGATGGACGCCACCCAGATGTTCGTACCCAAACTGATCACCGCCCTGCAGGAAGGCTACGGCCTTGCCAGCCTGCGCAAGGATGCGCTGAGCGGCCTGACGGTCGCCATCGTCGCCCTGCCGCTCGCCATGGCGATCGCGATTGCCTCGGGCACCACGCCGGACAAGGGGCTCTTCACCGCCATCGTCGCCGGCTTCCTGATCTCGGCGCTGGGCGGCAGCCGGCACCAGATCGGCGGGCCGACGGCAGCCTTCGTCATCGTCGTCTATGGCGTGATCGAAAAACATGGCTTCGACGGGCTGGTGATCGCCACACTGATGGCCGGCGTCATGCTGGTGCTGCTCGGCGCCCTGAAGCTGGGTACGCTGATCAAGTTCATCCCCTACCCGGTCGTCACCGGCTTCACCGCCGGCATCGCCATCACCATCTTCTCGACCCAGATCAAGGATTTCTTCGGCCTGCAGATCGACCATGTGCCGGCCGACTTCATCGCCAAATGGGGCGACTACGCGAAAGCCGCACCGAGCTTCAGCCTGCATGCTACCGTCATCGCGCTGGTCACGCTTGGGATCATTGTCGGCCTGCGGCGCTGGAAGCCGGCCTGGCCCGGCATGCTGATCGCCGTGGTGGCCACCACGCTGGCGGTGCATTGGCTGCAGCTGCCGGTCGACACCATCGAAAGCCGCTTCGGCGCCATTCCCAATACCCTGCCGATGCCGGAACTGCCGCAAGGCATCACATTGCGCCGGCTGTATGAGCTGCTGCCCAGCGCCATCACCATCGCGCTGCTGGCCGGCATCGAAAGCCTGCTGTCCTGCGTGATCGCCGATGGCATGACGGGGCGGCGGCATCGCTCGAATATCGAACTGATCGGCCAGGGTGTGGCCAATATCGCCTCGGCGCTGTTCGGCGGCCTGCCTGCCACCGGCGCACTGGCGCGCACTGCCACCAATATCAAGGCCGGTGCGCTGACGCCGGTATCGGGCATGCTGCATGCCGTGTTCCTGCTGGTCTTCATGTGGCTGCTGGCGCCGCTGGCCGGCATGGTGCCGCTCGCCGCCCTGGCCGGCATCCTTGTCGTCGTCGCCTGGAATATGAGCGAGGCCGAACGGCTGAAGCATTTCCTGCATGCGCCGCGCGGCGACCAGCTGGTGCTGGCCGTCACCCTGATCCTCACCGTGCTGGTGGATATCACCGTCGCGCTGGAAGTGGGCATCGTGCTGGCCGCACTGGTGTTCATCCGCCGCATGGTGGAAACCACCGATGTGAGCGCCGTGGCCGGCGCCGATCTGGCCGAACGCGCCGAGACTGAGGCCGGCGCCACCGCACTGGCCGCCATCGACATCCCCAAGGGCGTCGAGGTGTTCGAGATCAGCGGGCCGTTCTTCTTCGGCGTCGCCGCCATGCTGGCCGATATCCTCGACCGCATCGAGAAAGCGCCGCGGGTGTTCATCCTGCGCATGGGCAATGTGCCGCTGGTGGATGCCAGCGGCATCGATGCACTCGGCAGCTTCATCGACAAGAACCGCGCGCGCGGCACCGTGGTGCTGCTGACCCGCGTGCAGCCGCAGCCGCTGCAGGTGCTGCGCGAGATGGGATTGCTGGAGCGGCTGGGGCCCGGTGCAGTGCAGCCGAACCTGACGGCAGCACTGGCGAAGGCGCGGACTATCGTCGCAGCCGCGCCAGCGGAATCCTGACCGCGTCGATCAGGTCGTCGGCGATCAGGCCGACGCCAAACTCAGCCGCCGCTGCACCATGCAGCCAGACGGCGGCGCAGGCGGCCTCAAACGCCGGCATGCCCTGCGCCAGAAGCCCGGCACAGAACCCGGCCAGCACATCGCCTGCTCCTGCAGTTGCCATATCAGGAGGAGCATTCGTGTTGATCGCCGCCCTGCCATCGGGATCGGCAATCACCGTATCGGCGCCTTTCAGCACGATCACCGCATTGCTGATCTTGGCCGCCATCCGCGCGCGCGCCAGTTTCGGCAGTGCGGCCAGATCGGGGAACAGGCGGGCGAATTCGCCATCATGCGGCGTGAGAATCGTCGGGCCCCTGATCGCCGCGAACAGCCGCTTCGGATCATCCGCAAACGCCGTCAGCGCATCGGCATCCAGCACCACGGGACGTTTGCTCGCCAGCGCCTCCAGCACCGCCTGTTGCGTCGCCATGCCACCGCCGTTACCCGGCCCGAGCAGCAGCGCATTGCGGCGCGGATCGGCCAGTGCGGCGCGCCAGCCCGGAATGCCGTCGCAGCGTTGGCGCATCAGCGCATCCGGGCCGCCCCCCTGCAACATGGCCTCCTGCGGCTGCGCCAGCGTCACCAGCCCGGCGCCGATGCGCAATGCCGCATGACCGGCCAGCCGCGTCGCACCGGCCTGGCGGCCGCCGCGCACCAGCACATGACCACGGGCATATTTGTGATGCGCCACATGCGGCACCGGCAGATATGCGCGCCACAGGGCCGGATCGTTGCGCCACTGCTGCGGCCTGATCTCGGCCAGCACCGCATCGGGAATGCCGATATCGGCGACATGCAGTTCGCCGCAGAGCAGCCGGCCGGGCAGCAGCAGATGGCCCGGCTTGGGCCGGAAGAAGGTGACGCTGCGCGTGGCCTGCACCGCGCCGCCGCGGAACTTTCCGTCATCGCCGTGCAGGCCGCTGGGCAGATCGACGGCCACAACCGCGGCGCCGGATTCATTCACCGCATCGACCAGTGCCAGGGCGGCACCCTCCAGGGGTTTGCTCAGGCCGGCACCGAACAGGGCATCGACGATCACATCGGCCTGCATGATCTGCACCGGCGTTGCGGCCAGCACTGCGCCGCTCCAGCGCCGCGCCATTTCCGCCGCATCGCCTGTCAGCGCATCGCGCGATCCGAACAGCAGCAGTGTGACCTGCCGGCCGGCATCTTTCAGCAAGCGTGCCGCGACAAAACCGTCGCCGCCATTGTTGCCCGGCCCGCAGAGCACCACCACGCTGCCATGCGCATGATGGCGCTGCACCATGCGTGCCACGGCGGCGCCAGCGGCTTCCATCAACTGCAGTCCCGGCACACCGCCACTGATGGTCGCGCGGTCGGCAGCGGCCATTTCGGTGACGGTGAGCAGGGCGGCGTTATGCGTCATGCCAGTTTCGGCCTCGGCTTGTGCCAGTCGGTCGCGGCTTCATAGGCGGCGCCGGCACGCAGCAGCAGGTCTTCGCGATGCATCGGGCCGACCAGCTGCAGGCTGATCGGTAGACCGGATTTCGAAAAGCCGCAGGGGATGGACAGCCCCGGCTGCTGCGTCAGGTTGAAAGGATAGGTGAAGGGCGTCCATTCCGTCCAGTAGGCATCACCCATGCTCTCGGGTGCCAGACGCCCGGCCGTGAAGGGCAGCACGGCGAGGCTGGGGGTAAGGAGCAGGTCGTATCGTTCGTGGAAGCGCTTCATCAGCACGCCGAGCCGGCCGCGCTCGTTCTGCGCCTGCAGGTATTCCTTGGTGGTGATCTTCGCCCCCGCCTCCGCCGTTTTGATCAGGCCGGGGTCGAGCATGGCAAACTTGTCTTTCGGCAGCGCCATCGTCGCATTGTAGGCACCGAGGAACCAGTGCACATGGAACATCTCAATGGGATCGGCAAAGCCCGGATCGACCTGCTCGACACTGGCACCCAATGCCGCGAACTGTTTCGCCGCGACATCGACGGCAGCCGCAATCTCGGGATCGACTTTCGCAAAACCCAGCGTCGGGCTGTAGGCGATCTTCAGGCCCTTCACGCCTTCGCGCAGGTTGGCGGTGTAGTCGCGTCCGTCATAGGGCAGCGCGAACCAGTCGCGCGCATCGGGCTTCACCATCTCGTTCAGCATCAATGCCGCATCGCGCACCGTGCGCGTCATCGGGCCGAGATGCGCCACGGTGCCGAAGGGGCTGAGCGGCGCCGCCGGCACGCGGCCGAAATTGGGTTTCAGGCCGACAATGCCGGTGAAGCCGGCCGGGATGCGGATCGAGCCGCCGCCATCGGTGCCGACCGCAAGCTGGCCGAGGCCGGCAGCGACCTGCGCCGAGGCGCCACCGGATGAGCCGCCCGGCGTGAGAGCGGTGTTCCACGGGTTGCGCGTGGTGCCGGTGAGCGGCGAGTCAGTCACACCCTTCCAGCCCATCTCGGGCGAGGTGGTCTTGCCGAGAATGACGCAGCCGGCTTCGCGCAGGCGCGCGGTCACCGGTGCATCCTCGCCCCAGGCCTGGTTCGGATCGACGGTCTTCGAGCCGCGCAGCGTCGGCCAGCCTTTGGTGAGGATGATGTCCTTGATCGAGGCCGGCACGCCGTCGATGGGGCTGAGCGGTTTGCCGGCTTTCCAGCGCGCCTCGGAGGCTTGGGCATCGCGCAGGGCGGCCGCGTCATCGACCAGATTATAGGCATTGAGCTTCGGGTTGATCGCGGCAATGCGCTTGAGCAGGGCCTGTGTCACCTCGACCGGCGACAGGGTGCCGGCGCGATAGCCTTCGACCAGATCGGCGGCCGGCATGTAGCAGAGGTCTTCACTCATTCTGGATCTGTCCTGTTCAACGCGGCTGAATGGTCATCAGTAGATCGGGCGACGGCCGCAGGGTGATTTTCGCCACCGGCGTCACCACGGCGCCCGGCACCAGGCGGGCACGCAATTTCTGCGCCAGCGTGGCGAGGATCAGCACCGCCTCGATCATGGCAAAGCCCTGGCCGATGCAGATGCGCGGCCCGGCGCCGAAGGGCAGATAGGTATAGCGCCGACGCGCGGCGGCATTTTCGGGGGCGAAATTCTCCGGATCGAAGGTATCGGGATTCTGCCAGTAGAGCCGGTGGCGATGCATGATCCAAGGCGACACCACCACCATGGTGCCGGCGGGTATCTCGATATCGCCGAAGCGGTCGGCGGCGACCGCCTGCCGCGCCGTGGTATGCGCCGGCGGATAGAGGCGCATCGCCTCCTCGATCACCATGCGGGTATAGATCAGCCTGTCGTAATCGGCATAGGTGGCTGGCCGGCCATCGAGGACGGTGTCCAGTTCGGCATGCAGCTTCGTTTCAACAGCCGGGGCGTGACTGAGCAGATACCAGATCCAGGCCAGCGCTGTGGCGGTGGTTTCATGGCCGGCGAGGAAGAAGGTCGCCATCTGGTCGCGCACCTCGCGATCGTCCAGCACGCTGCCGGTCTCGTCATCGCGCGCTGTCAGCAGCAGGCCGAGCAGATCGCTGCCCGGGTTGCCGCTGTCGCGGCGACGCCGGATCAGGCTGTTGATGATGCTATCCATCTCGGCCAGCGCGCGCTGGCCCTCGCGGGCGTCGGGGCGCGGCACCCAGCGCGGCAGGCCGAGCAGGTCGGGGATATTGGGCCGCACCGTGATCTGGTAGCGGTCCATCGCAGCGCCGACAGCCGACACATCGGTGGCGGCATCGGCGCCGAACATGGTGCGCGCGATGATGTCGAGCGTCAGCAGCATCATCTGCTCGGCCATGTCGATGCTCTGCCCTTGCGGCAGCGCCACCAGCTTTTCCGCCAGCGCGGCGGAATAGTCGGTCATGATCTCGGCGAAGCCGGCGAGCCGGCGCGGCTGGAAGATCGGCGCCATCATGCGGCGCTGGCGTTTCCATTCGGCGCCTTCGCTGGTGAGCAGCCCCTTGCCCAGGCCGGGCTCCAGCATGCGCTTGCCGACCGGGTCGCGTTCGTAGTTGGCCGCGTTGTCGAGCATGACATGGCGGATCAGATCAGGGTGGTTGGCCAGGATCATCGGCTTGAAGCCAAGCCGGTAGACGATGATGTCGCGCTCGAAGGCCTCCCGCGTATAGGTGCCGATGGCGTTCTGGCGCAGCGTCTTCAACAGCTGCAGCAGCGGCAGCCGGCGCTCATGCCGCGCCGGATAGGCCGGGATAAAACCCAAGATATCTCTGGGGCTGTCGCTGCCCATGACAGTGCCGGAGGTCATGCGATTACATCGTGGTCGTCATGCCGCCATCGACGGTGAGCAGGTGGCCGTTCACATAGCTCGCCGCCGGCGACGCGAGGAACAGCGCGGCCCCGGCCAGTTCCTCGGGCTTGCCCCAGCGGCGCAGCGGCGTGCGGTCGGTAACGTATTTCACGAAGTCGGCATTCTTCATCAGCTCGGCATTCAGTTCGGTTTCGAAATAGCCCGGCGCGATGGCATTGCAGGTGACGCCGCTGGCGCCGAGTTCGGCGGCAAAGGCCTTGGTCATGCCGAGGATGCCATGCTTGGCCGCCGCATAGGCCGGGATGCCGGCGCGGCCCCAGACCGACATCACCGAACCGATATTGATGATGCGGCCATAACCACGCCTGGCCATGCCAAGACCGGCCGCCTGCGCCAGCGCGAAGGTCGCCGTGAGATCGACTTCGATCACCTGCCGCCAGTCCTCCAGCTTATACTCGGCCAGCGGCTTGCGGATATTCATGCCGGCATTGTTGACCAGGATGTCGAGGCTGCCATGGGTTTTCTCGATGGCGGCAATCGCCGAGACGCCGGCGGGAATGTCGGCCACATCGAAGGCGGCGATATCGACCAGGCCATGACGGCGCACCACATCGGCGGCCGTCTGCAGCGTCTCGACATGGCGGCCGTTCAGGATCACCAGCGCGCCGGCCTCGGCAAACAGCTTGGCGAATTCCAGGCCGAAGCCGCGCGAGGCACCGGTGATCAGCGCCACCCGGCCGGTGAGATCGAACATTTGCTTCAGCACGGTGAATCCTCCCACACACATTTCTTGCCCCGAGTTTACCGGTTTGGAGGCTGGACACCAGCCCGCCCGGCTTCCTACCATCATCGCAACACAGGAGGACGCCATGCTGCGCTGTTATCAGGTTGCCGCGTTCGGCAAGCCGCTGGTGCTGACCGAGAAGCCGCTGCCGCAGCCGGCCGGGCGCCAGGTGCTGCTCAGGGTCGAATGCTGCGGCGTCTGCCACAGCGACCTGCATATCTGGGACGGCTATTTCGATCTCGGCGGCGGCAAGCGCGTGGTGGCAGCGGCGAATGGCAGCCTGCTGCCGCTGACACCCGGCCATGAGATCACCGGCACGGTTGTGTCGGCCGGCCCGGAGGCGGTGCAGGCGAAAGCCGGGCAGCGCCGGCTGGTCTTCCCCTGGATCGGCTGCGGCACCTGCCCGCCCTGCCGCGACGGCAACGAACATCTCTGCGCCGGCGCGCAGCAGGCCATCGGCATCTTCACCGATGGCGGCTATGCCAGCCATGTGCTGGTGCCCGACGAACAGTATCTGCTCGATATCGGCAGCCTCGATCCGGCGCTGGCGGCGACCTATGCCTGCTCCGGCCTCACCGCCTATTCGGCACTGAAAAAGCTCGGTCGCCTGCACGCGGATCACAGCCTGCTGATTGTCGGCGCCGGCGGCGTCGGCCTGAATGCCGTGGCGCTGGCGCAGGCCATGACCGGCGTGGCGCCCATCGTGGCCGATCTCGATCCGGCCAAGCGCGCCGCCGCCCTGCAGCTGGGTGCCAAGGACGCCATCGATCCGCGCGCGGACGGCGCGCTGAAAGCGCTGCTGAAAGCCACCGGCGGCGTGATGGCGGCGGTGGATTTCGCCGGCTCGGACACCAGCTTCGGCTTCGGCTATGGCGCGTTGCGCAAGGGCGGCCATCTGGTCACCGTCGGCCTGCTCGGCGGCACGGCGACGTTTTCCATCGGCCTGCATGTGATGAAGGGGCTGCGGGTGAGCGGCAGCTATGTCGGCAGCCTGACCGAGTTGCGCGAGCTGCTGGCGCTGGCGCAGACCACCGCGCTGCCGCCGCTGCCGATCACCCTGGCACCGCTGGACCAGGCGACCGCCTCGCTGGAAAAGCTGAAGGCCGGCCAGGTGGTGGGAAGAATCGTGCTGGAGGCCTAGTTGAGCGGCCGTTCCCCGATCTCTTCGGCCACCATGACCAGATAACCATCTGGATCCTGCACGAAAACCTCAAGCTGTCCGGATTCCCGGTCTCCGACGCGCCGCCATGTTTCACGCAGACCGGTATGAACCGGCCAATCCATCGCAGTCAGGGCGGCGATGACGGGATCGAGCCGTTTGACATAGACCTGCAGCATCAGACCCCGGCCATAGGGCCGCTGCAGCGGTCCGGTTTCCCATTGGCCATGGCGCTGGCAGAGCATGATCTGCGCACCAT
The DNA here is from genome assembly GCF_943371255.1 of Ferrovibrio terrae. Taxonomy (GTDB): domain Bacteria; phylum Pseudomonadota; class Alphaproteobacteria; order Ferrovibrionales; family Ferrovibrionaceae; genus Ferrovibrio; species Ferrovibrio terrae_B. The sequence continues at coordinate 78,840 of NZ_CALRUC010000001.1, forward strand.
CAGGATGTTCAAGATAGACAAAGCGTTCTGCCGGTCGCTGGTAGGCGATACCGAAACCGAGCACGTCGCGCCAGAAGCTGAGGGATATGGTGAAATCCTGCACCAGCAGTTCCACCATCAGTCTGGGCCAGCCGCTGCGCGGCGGACCGCCGTATTGATTGGTCATGAGCTTTCTCCGGCAGAAATCCTGCCAGGAGAATCTTGCAGGGAATTGTTACAGGAACAGCGCCAGCACGCCGGTATAGCCGTAGAGCCGCGACTGGGCGATCTCGCCGCCGCAATACATGCCGACCAGCGGCAGGTCAGGGAACACGGTCTGGATGCGGGCCAGTTCGCTGGGCGACTGCACGAACTGGTCCTGGCAGCGCGCCATGCAGGAATACCACAGGGCGCCGCGCGGCACGCGGTCGCCGCAACGGCGCTTCACCTCGGTGAGCATGCGGTCCATGTCGCGGCCAGCGGAGTCGATATCGCGGCGGCAGAAGAAGATCTGCTCGCCCTCCTCCACCATGGCGCCGATGGCGATGCCGCCGGCCTGGGGGTCGATGCCGATGATGTTGCGCACCAGGAAGTCGGGCCGGTCGGCGCCGGTGATCGGCAGGCCGACCATCAGGCCGCTGGAAAGCTTGCGCAGATCCTGCAGCGATTCGACCGCGAAACTGTCGCGCAGCACGTCATAGGCCGGCTTGGAATCGAGTTCGAGAATCACGTTGCCATCGGCCGCGGTGATCTCATGCAGGCCGCCGACCTGGCTGCAGCCTTGAGTCAGGCTGGTCATCATCGGCTGCGCTTCGGAAAACACGATGCCCGACATGCCGCCTTCGATGGCGCTGCCGGCCCATTGCGGGCGCGGCCCGCGCGCCGCCACCAGGCCGCCGACCAGATAGGCGCCGCAGGCTTCGGAAAAATCCTCGATCAGTTCGGGCAGCGCCGGCACCTGCGGATCGGCATGCACGACGCCGAGCCAGCCCTGCGGCCGTTCGGTGGGACGGGTGAAGACCTTGGCGCTGCCATCGGGCACGGTGCCGACCAGGCAGGCGACGACAGGCTCGTCGCAATATTCTTTGTCGCCGGCGGCGATGCTGTAGCCGCAGGCGCCGACCATGTTGGCAATGCCGGTGGCTTCGGTCAGCCGCTTCATGATCTGCGGCAGGCGGTCGGCCATGCGGTCGCTGACATAGACAAAGCCGACATTGGCGGTATCGGAGAGCGGCATCAGCTGCAGCAGGCAGCCATCGACCGCCATGCGCCAGTCCTCGGCCGCGCCGACACCGAGACGGAAGCGGGAGCCCGTGGTCTGTTCGGTCATACCGTATCTCCCAATACTGCCAAGCCTTTTCCGTGTCGGCCTGTGCTGTCGGTCACTCTATAACAGTTTCGGGGCCGGTGAAAATTCGCCAAACCATGAAATTATGCGATTGTCAGTCCTAGGAGGCCCCGCCATGCCCCATCCGGTCCGCAATATTATGTCGTCAGTGATTCTGGCCCTCAGCCTGGCCGTGCCGGCGTATGCAGCCGAGCCGACCAGCCCGATCGGGCGCTGGAAAACCATCGACGACGAAACCAACACACCGCGCAGCATTGTCGAGATCCAGGATGTGAACGGCGAGTTGCAGGGTCGCATCCTGCAGATCTTCCTGCGCCCGGATGAAAAACCCGATCCGCGCTGCGAGGCCTGCGAGGGCGACCGCAAGGACCAGCCGGTGATCGGCATGGTGTTCCTCTGGGGCCTGAAAGCCGATGGCACCAATGAATGGGCCGGCGGCGGCGTGCTCGATCCGAAGAACGGCAAGACCTACAACGCCAAGGCCAGCCTCACCGAAGCGGGACAGAAGCTGCGCCTGCGCGGCTATATCGGCACGCCGATCCTGGGCCGCACGCAGGTGTGGCTGCGCGAGCCTTAACCGGAGATTTTTTTCGCCAGCGCCGGCGACAGCCCGATGCTGGGCACGCCGGGCGGCGTGGCAAACGTACCGATGCCGGCCTTGCCGAGTTTCGATGCCGCCACCGCTTCGGTGATGCGCACGGCAGCTTCGGTGCTGTCGATCAGCGGCACCGGCACCTGATCGCGGATCACCGCAGCCAGACCGGCCAGCCCCGCACCACCCAGGATCACCGTATCGGCGCCATCGGCGGCAGCGGCCTTGCAGGCATGCGCCAGCAGCGCCATCGAGCCGTCGGGGTCGCGCGCGATATCGCCGCCGGTGGGCGCCACCGTCTGCACCGACGCCAGCTTGTCGCTCAGGCCACGGCTGGCGACGAATTCATGCAGCATCGGGCCCCAGCGTTCGCCGCCGGTGACGATGCCGAATTTCTTGCCGAGGCTGGCCGCCAGCTGGATCGAGGCATCGGCCATGCCGACCACCGGCACATCGCAAAGTTCACGCAGGCCATCGAGGCCGGGATCGCCGAAACAGGCCAGCAGCACGGCATCGAAGCCACCATCGGCATGTTCGGCCCAGGCATCCAATGCTGCATGCGCAGCGATAACATAGGAACTGCGCGTGGCGACATAAGCCGCGCCGAAGCGCCCGGTGGCACCGACCAGCGTGGTGCCCGGCGACACCACCTGGCGCGCGACGCTGAGCACCTTGTCGGTCATCGGCGCGGTGGTGTTGGGATTGATCAGCAGCAGTTTCATCAGCCCAGCTCGAATGTGGTGATGCCATAGAGATGCGCGATGTCGACCACCGGCGCCGCACCCTTATACATGCGCGCGGTCTCGAAGTCCGGTTTCAGGCCGGCGCTTTCGGCGAGTTTCACCGCCTGCGCGTTGGTTTGCGGCACATCAAGCCAGACCGGGCCGGTGATGCCCTCGCACAGACCGGCGAGCAGGTCGGCGGCCATGGCCGGCGTTGCGGCATACAGCGGCCCGATCTTGTGGCCGCTGCGGCAGGGCCGGATCACGCCCAGGCCGGCAAGGTCGCCATCGACAATGCAGGCCAGGGCACGATGGCCCGGTGCGGTGAGCCAGGCGGAGAGAAAACCGTCGCGCGGTGCCGGGAAGAAGCGGCGGTCATAGGCCAGCAGCCGGTCGAAACCGATGCTGCGCGCATCGACCAGCGCGGCAGAGGGCTTGCCGAAGGCCGGTGTGCCGCCATAGCGGATGTTGCGATGCGCCAGCGCGAAGCCAGATTTGCGGTAATTGTCCTGCTGCGCCAGCACACCATCGAGGCCGACCACGCGTTCGCCCAGATGCTGCAGTCCGGCCTGCCACACCGCCCAGCCCCTGCCCTTGCCGCGCCAGGCCGGCGCCGCGATGTAGAAGCCGAGGAAGCCGTAGCGGTGGCCGTAGCGCACCACGGAAACACAGGCGACCGGTTCGCCATCCTGCAGGCCGATCAGGAAGCCCTGCGGATCGGCGGCATGGAAGATGCCGGCATCACTGAGGCCCGGATTCCAGCCCTCGGCAGCGGCCCAGTCGACAGCGAGATCGAGCTGGGCACGGCTCATCACATGCACGGAAAAACCGGTGGTCATGACGTCGGACTATACGCCCCTGCCGGCATCGGAGCCATGCCGGGCGCGGCGCCAGCGCACAAAGCTGACGGCGCCGAGCGCCAGAATGATGATGATAAAGGAAAACGCGCTGGTGACGGTGCCGAGCGCATAGAGCACCGGCGTCGTCACATTGGTGGTCATGGCATAGATTTCCAGCGGCAGGGTGTTGTCGGTGCCGGCCGTCATCAGGGTGCGGGCGAATTCGTCATAGGACAGCGTGAGGCCGAACAGCGCGATGCCGATCAGGCTGGGCAGGATGATCGGGATCACCACATGCCGGATCACCTGCCAGGGCGTGGCGCCGAGATCACGGGCGGCTTCCTCGTAGGATTTGTTGAAGCGGTTGAAGATGGCAAACATGATGAGCAGGCCGAATGGCAGCGTCCAGGTCAGATGCGCGCCGAGCGCCGAGCCATACCAGGTGGTATCCCAGCCGATGATGCGGAACTGCAGGCCGATGCCGAGGCTGACCAGGATGGAGGGCACGATCAGGCTGGCAATCGCCATGTAGAAGATCACGCCGGCACCCTTGAACCGGTGGCGGAAGGCCAGGCCGCCGGACAGTGCGATCACAACGGTGAGCAGCATGACGATGACGCCGAGAGAAAAGCTGCGCGCGAAGCTGCCGGCGAAATCGCCAACCATCTGCTTTTCCGTCAGGTTGCGGAACCAGTTGAGCGAGACACCGCGCATCGGGAAGGTCAGGCCGCCTTCCGGTCCCTGGAAGGACAGGATGAAAATGGTCGACATCGGGCCGTAGAGAAACAGCACGAACAGGATGAAAAAGGCACCCAGGACGTAGAAGGCCTTGCCGCGTTTCTGGTCGCGCATGTCAAAGCTCCTTGCGGATATCGACGATGCGCATCATGCCCGCCACCATCAGCAGCACGACGATCAGCAGGATCACCGCATTGGCGGCGGCGGCAGGGTATTGCAGCAGCGAGATGGCATTGGCCATCATCAGGCCGACGGAAGCACTCTGGCCGCCGCTCATGAAGCGCACGGTGACGAAATCGCCCATCACCAGGGTGACGACGAAGATCGAGCCGATGGCGATGCCGGGCTTGCACAGCGGAATGATCACATTGGTCAGCACCTGCAGACCGTTGGCGCCGGCGTCATAGGCGGCTTCGATCAGCGAACGGTCGATGCGCATCATCGAATTGAAGATCGGCACGATCATGAACAGCGTATAGAGATGCACAAAGGCCAGCACGACGGCGAAATCGGAGAACAGCAGGAATTCCAGCGGCTGGTTGACGATGCCGGCATTGACGAGCGCGGAGTTGAGCAGGCCATTGCGCCCGAGGAACGGAATCCAGGAAATCATCCGGATGATGTTCGAGGTCAGGAATGGCACGGTGCAGATCAGGAAACAGGCGGTCTGCCAGGTGTCGCTGCGCACATGAAAGGCGAGGAAATAGGCGATGGTGAAGCCGATCGCCAGCGTCACCACCCAGACGATGGCGGCATAGCGCAACGTGTTGAGATAGGTGCGGAGCGTGACCGGACTGCTCAGCAATTCCTTGTAATTGGTCAGCACGAAATCGGGGATGATGCGCGCAAAGTCGTAGTCCCAGAAGCTGACCACCACGATGGTCAGGATCGGAATCACCAGGAAGGCGCCGAACACGAAGGTGAGCGGCGCGACCTGCAGATATGGAATGTAGTTTTTGTTCATCGGACTGGCGCCGTGCAGGCGAACCTGCACGGCGCTCTTTCCGTCTTTAAGCGGCGATGAACTCGTTCCACTTCTGGACCATGTAGCGGTCCTCGTCCATCACGGCATTCCAGCAGGCGACCTTGCCCATGCGGTTCTCGAACGAACCGCCATCGCGCACAGCGCCGGCCTTTTCCAGCAGCTTGCCATCGGGGCTCATGATGTCGGTCTTGGCCGGCTGGCCTTCCATCCAGAAGGCCCATTCGTCGGCGCTCATATGCTGCTTGGCGGTATCCAGCACGGCAGAGTAATAGCCCTGGCGGTTCAGATAGGCGCCGACCCAGCCCGACAGATACCAGTTGATGTATTCATAGGCGGCATCGAGTTCGAGGCCCGTCAGATGCTTGGCGATACCCAGACCGCCACCCCAGGCGCGATAGCCTTCGGCCAGCGGCTGATAGACGCAGGGGATGCCCTTCGACTTCACGGCGGTGACCGCCGGCGACCACATCGACTGGATGATGACCTCGCCAGATGCCATCAGGTTGACCGACTCATCGAAGGTCTTCCAGAAGGCGCGGAACTGGCCGGCTTTCTTGGCGGCCGTCATGATCGAGATCGTCTTGTCGATCTCGGCCTTGGTCATGTTGCCCTTGTCGCCGTATTTGATCTCGCCCATCGACTCGCAGATCATTGCCGCGTCCATGATGCCGATGGACGGGATGTTCAGGATGGACGCCTTGCCCTTGAACTTGGGGTCCATGATGTCCTTCCAGTTGGTGATCGGGCGACCGACCAGATCCGGACGGATGCCGAGCGTATCGGCGTTGTAGATGGTCGGGATCATGGTCATCCACTGGGTCTGCGACTTGGCAAACTTGGTGGAGTCCTTGCCCTCGACGAAGCCGACGCTGTGCGGCGCGGTGCCCTGCGCGATCACGCTGTCGGGCTTGAGCTTGCCGCTGAGGAACAGCGGCACGATCTTGTCGACATTCTTGATCTTCTTGGTGTCCATCGGCTGCATCACGCCGGCCGGGAACACCTTCTTGCAAATCCAGTATTCGATATCGGCGATGTCAAACGACTTCGGCTGCGTCACGGCGCGCTGCGCCACCGCATCGGAATCAAGCGCGGTCATCTGCAGGGTGATGCCGGTATCGGCCTTGCACTTCTCGGCAATGGCATTGAGGTTCGACACGCCGGTGCCGAACTGGCGCAGCGTCACATTCTTGATGTTCTGCGCCCAGATCGTCGGGAAGCCGGTGAGCGCACCGCTGCCGGCCGCCAGACCGATGCCGGCCGCCGCGCCCTTCAGCACGGTACGGCGATTCACGCCACGCGTTTTACCCGTCATCTTGTCCTTAGCCATGTCAGCCTCCGCTGCTTTGTTATGCGGCCCGATGCCGCCCGTTAGTCCTCGAGGATATGGACATCCCCAAGTTTCCATGACACCGCGGCCGCATCGCCCACGGCGACCGGCGCGGCAAAGAAGGTTGCCTCATCGACGGCAACCGCGAATTCGTTCTCGTCGATGCTGCAGTCCGGCAAACCCTGCGGCGTGATGCCGACATGTACCATGCTGCCGAGATATTCGACCGCACGCACGGTGCCACTGAAGCCGGCCTGGCCGCCGGAGGCCGGCCCCAGCCTGGCATGATCGGCGCGCACGGAAATGCGGCGGCGGGCGCCACCCATGCCGGGCGCCAGCGCAATGCCGACATTGCCGGGCAGCTGGATGCTGCCATCGGCCTGATCGACCGCGCAGTCGAGGATGTTATGGCCACCGATGAAGCGGGCAACAAAAGCTGTGCGCGGCTTGTTGAAGACATCGCGCGCCGAAGAGGCCTGCTCAATGCGGCCCTTGTTCATCACCACGACCAGATCGGCCAGTGCCATCGCCTCTTCCTGGCTGTGGGTGACATGGATGAAGCTGATCCCGAGTTCCTTCTGCAGGCGCTTCAGCTCCTCGCGCATGCGGGCGCGCAGGAAGGGATCGAGCGCCGAGAGCGGCTCGTCGAGCAGCAGGGCGGATGGCCCGGTAATCAATGCACGCGCCAGCGCGATACGCTGCTGCTGGCCACCGGACAGCTGCGCCGGCAGCCGGGCGGCGTAGTCCTGCATGTCGACCAGCCGCAGCAGCTCCATCGCCCTGGCGCGGCGCTCGGCCTTGGCCACGCCCTTCATCTTCAGGCTGAAGGCGACATTGTCGACACAGTCGAGATGCGGGAACAGCGCGTAATTCTGGAACATCATCGCCGTGCCGCGCTTGGCCGGCGGCAGGGTGTTGATCACCTCGTTGCCGAGCAGGATATCGCCGTCGGAAATCTCTTCATGGCCGGCAATCATGCGCAGCGTGCTGCTCTTGCCGCAGCCGCTGGGACCCAGCAGGCAGCAATAGGTGCCGGCCGGAATTTTCAGACTGATCGAGTCGACAGCAATGGCGCCGCCGTAGCGTTTGAGCACTGCCGCCAGCTCGATATCGCCCTTGTCTGCCATCGTGTAATCCGCACCGGGTTCGTTGCGCGGGAGCGATGCAAGGCAGATGCCAGCCGCCGGTTGCGGGGGCTTTTCACGGCATCAGGCAGAATCGTATGCAATCGCTGTATGCAGCAATCGGCCGCGCTGGCGACTGGTGGTCAATATTTGGGCGGAATCAGACGATCTGCTTGAGAAAACGGCGGGACGTCAGTCGCCCGCCGCAGCGAGGTCGGGAAACACCTGGGCGACAAAGCGCGGATAGGTTTCGGCGATATCCCGGGCGATCCGGGTGCGCATGAGCGCCAGTGTCTCGGCATCGGGCGCGGCCGTGGCCGGAACCGTGGCCGGGCAATCGAAGTCGAAGCCGGTGTTGTCGCGCACCTCTTCCACCGTATGGCCGGGATGCACACTCTCCAGCCGAAAGCGGCACTGCTCGCGGTCGAAGGCAAACCAGCACAGATTGGTCAGCAGCCCGATGGGGCCGCCAGGACGGTAGGTGCCGTCATTCTGCGGCCCGGCCGAGGAAATGAAATCCACCTTCGGCACCAGCACACGGCGGGTATGCTCCTCGCGAAACAGGATCACGCGCGGCACCAGATAATAGAGGGAGCCCGAGCCGAACGAGCCGGGCCAACGCACATCGGTTTGCGGATACGCGCCGCCGGCACCGACCAGATTGATATTGGCCTGGCCGTCGATCTGGCCGCCGCCGAGGAAGAAGGCATCGAGCCGCCCCTGCCCCGCGAGATCGAACAGTTCGACGCCGCCATCGCAGAGGAAATCGTTGCGCACGCTGCCCAGCACATTGACCCGCATGCGACCGCCGGATTGCGCACGCGCCAGCAGCGCGCCAGCACCCGGGATCGGCGAGGATGCGCCGGTGGCGACCAGCCGGCAGCCCTGCAGCAGGCGGGCAATGGTGTTGATCAGCAGTTCCTGGCGACTGAACGCGCTCATCACTCGGCCGCCTTCTGCTCATGCACGAATTCATCGCAATAGCGCGCGAAGCCTTCGGGCGTGCGGGCCATCTCGCCATAGAGCTTCAGATGCGCCTCGTCATAGTCGTAGATATCCCACAGCTTGATCGGCCAGGCGCCGCGCGGTGCCTCGGCAATGCCGCCGATATAGGCCGCCGTCAGCGTGCCGGCCGCGCTCTCCTCACTGGCGAGCAGGTCGATGTCGCGGATCTCCTCCACCGTCACCAGCGAGGCGGTGGAGGCGTGCGCCATCGCCACCAGCTCGCGCCGGCGGCCGATGAAGACATTGCCATTGCGGTCGGCAAAGGGCGCATGGAAGACGGCGAAATCCGGTTTGATCGCCGGCAGCAGCACAATAGGGTCGCGGCGTTCCGTCTCGAAGGGATTGTCGATCACCTGCCAGTCGGGGCGGTTCTTCAAAAGATCGGTGCCGAGCAGGCCGCGCAGCGGCATGAAGGGCAGGCCCTTGCCGGCGGCCTGAATCGCCGCATGCACGGCGGGACAGGTGGCATCCATCATGCGGAACTGTCTGGCTTTCAGCCCGGCCTGGAAGCGATGGGCAGTGCCGTATTCGCCCAGCGTGATCGCCGAGGTCTCCACCGTGCCGATGCAACCGGCGCCGGCCAGCATGTCGACCTGCAAACCTGAAATCGGCACGCAGACCACATGCAGGTCGCGCAGGCCACGCCGGATCATCGCCCGCGTCAGCGCCATCGCCACGCCGGAATAATCCGGCGGCACGGCAATCTTGGCGCCGTTGGGGATTTCAGCGGCGAGCTGGTCGAGGCTGCTAACGGGCACCTGTCCGGCAAGTCGGGTCATCGCGCGTTCCTCCCGCGTCCGTTCTTGCGTCCATTGTGGCGCAATCGCCGGGCAAGGCAACCCGGCAATCGTAAAAAGACGGCCTAGCCGATGCTCATCAGGCTGGCATTGCCGCCGGCCGCGGTGGTGTTGGTGCTGACCGTGCGTTCGGCCATCAGCAGCTCCAGCGGATAATCGCCGGCGGCATCCGCCGTGTGGATTGGCACGATCCGTTCGCTGTCCACCGCTGTCCGCTGCGCCCATTGCACAAGCGTGTCGCCGGCGCCGGCGAACAGGATGGCATCCGCTTGCCCCTGATGGCCGATCCGCTCGCGCAGGTCCGCCGGCAGGTCGCGGAACAGCTCGATGAACGGTTCCGGCACGATGGCGCGATTGCCGGTCGCCAGCGCAGCCGCCACCTGCAGCAGCAGGTCTTCGGGTGCGGTGGCCTCGCAGCGTATGCTGCCGCGCGGCAGCAGGATGTAGAGGTTGCGTTCGCCCACCGGTCCGGGCAGCTCGCGCACCAGCCCCGGCAGATTGCGCGGCAGCAGTGCCGCACAGCGCTGCGCGACCGCCGCATGCCGTTGCTGCAGCCAGCCGTGATAGAGCGCGAGCAGCGCGTTGCTGCCCTGCCCGCTCATGCCTGCGACGGGCGGCGCCGCACTCAGCAGGCGATGCAGGTAAAGCGGCCCGCCGGCCTTGGGGCCGGTGCCCGACAGGCCATGGCCGCCAAACGGCTGCACACCCACCACGGCGCCGATGATGTTGCGGTTGACATAGAGATTGCCGGCTTCGATCCGCTGGGTGACATGGGCGATGGTCTCGTCGATGCGGCTGTGCAGGCCGAAGGTGAGGCCGTAGCCGGACTGGTTGATCTGGTCGATCAGCGCATCGAGATTTTCGCGGCGGTAGCGCACCACATGCAGCACCGGGCCGAACACCTCGGCCTTGAGATCCGACACCTTGGCCAGTTCGATCACGGTGGGCGGCACAAAGGTGCCATGGCGCGCCTGTTCCGGCAGGGCCAGCTGCTCGATGCGGCATTTCTTCGCCCGCATGGCTTCGATATGGCTCAGGATCGACTGCTGCGCCGATGCCGTGATCACCGGGCCGACATCGACCGAGAGACGATCCGGCGATCCGATGCTGAGTTCGGCCATGGCGCCCTTCAGCATCTTCAGCACGTGATCGGCGATATCCTCCTGCAGACAGAGAATGCGCAAGGCCGAACAACGCTGCCCGGCAGAATCGAAGGCAGAAGCCAGCACATCGGCCACCACCTGCTCCGGCAGGGCGGAAGAGTCGACGATCATGGCATTGAGTCCGCCGGTCTCGGCGATCAGCGGCACCGGCTTGCCGTCTGGCGTCAGGCGCGATGCGAGCTGCTTCTGGATCAGGCGGGCGACTTCGGTGGAGCCGGTGAACATCACGCCGCGGATGCGGGTATCGCCGACCAATGCGGCACCGACACGGCCATCGCCGGGCAGCAGCTGCAGCGCACCGGCCGGCACGCCGGCCTCGCGCAGGATCTGCACCGCCTGGGCGGCGATCAGCGGGGTTTCCTCCGCCGGCTTGGCCAGCACGACATTGCCGGCTGCCAGTGCAGCCGCCACCTGGCCGGTGAAAATCGCCAGCGGGAAATTCCACGGGCTGATGCAGACCACCGGCCCGAGCGGACGATGGGTGTCGTTGGAGAACTCCGTCGCCACGCTTTCAGCGTAGTAGCGCAGGAAATCGACCGCCTCGCGCACCTCGCCGATGGCATTGGGCAGCGACTTGCCGGCCTCGCGCACGATCAGGCCGAGCAGCTGCGGCATGCGCGTCTCCAGCAGGTCGGCGGCGCGCGCCAGGCATTGCGCCCGCTCGGCCGGCGGCGTGGCCTGCCAGATCGGCGCGGCGCCGATCGCGCCAGCGACGGCCTGTGTCACCTGCGCTGTGGTTGCCGGAACCATCTGGCCGACGATATCGCCGCGGCTGGCCGGGTTGCGCACGGCCTGCGCCTCGCCCTGCTCCGCCGCGCCATCGCTGAGCAGCGGCACCGCACGCCAGCTGTGATCGGCGCCGGACAGCAAAGCCGCCGACAGCGAGGCCAGGCGCTGTTCATTGGAGAGGTCGATGCCGGTGGAATTGCGGCGCTGGCCCAGCATGTCGCGCGGCAGGGCAATCTTTGGATGCGGCATGCCAAGCGGCTGGATGCCCCTGGCGGTCTCGACCGGATCGGCGATCAGGCTGTCGAGCGAAATCGCCTGGTCGGCGATCTGGTTGACGAAGGAGGTGTTGGCGCCGTTTTCCAGCAGGCGGCGCACCAGATAGGCCAGCAGGGTTTCATGGGTGCCGACCGGCGCATAGATGCGACACGGTCGGTTCAGCTTGTCGCGCCCGACCACCTCTTCATACAGCGGCTCGCCCATGCCATGCAGGCACTGGAATTCATACTGGCCGGTATAATAATTCTCGCCCGCCATCGTATGGATGGTGGCCAGCGTCTGCGCATTGTGGGTGGCGAATTGCGGATAGACCGCATCGGGTGCGGCCAGCAGTTTGCGCGCGCAGGCCAGATACGACACGTCGGTATGCACCTTGCGCGTATAGACCGGGAAGCCTTCGAGACCATCGACCTGGGCGCGCTTGATCTCGCTGTCCCAGTAGGCGCCTTTCACCAGACGCACCATCAGGCGGTGGTCGCTGCGGCGACCGAGATCGATGATCCAGTCGAGCACGAAGGGTGCGCGTTTCTGATAGGCCTGCACGACAAAACCGATGCCGTTCCAGCCGGCCAGCTCCGGGTCGAAGCACAGGCTTTCCAGCAGGTCGAGCGAGATTTCCAGCCGGTCGGCTTCCTCGGCATCGATGTTGAGTCCGATATCGTAGCGCCGCGCCAGCAGCGTGAGCGCCTTCAGCCGCGGCAGCAGCTCGGCCTTCACGCGCTCCAGATTGGCGCGGTTGTAGCGCGGATGCAGCGCCGAGAGCTTCACCGAGATGCCGGGGCCTTCATAGATGCCGCGCTTGGCCGCCGCCTTGCCGATGGCATGGATCGCCTGTTCGTAATCGGCGTAATAGCGCTGTGCATCGGCCGCCGTGGTCGCCGCCTCGCCCAGCATGTCGTAGGAATAGCGGAAGCCCTGGGCTTCCCATTGGCGGCTGTTGGCCAGCGCCTCGGCGATGGTCTGGCCGGAGACGAACTGCTCGCCCATCATGCGCATGGCGATATCGACGCCCTTGCGGATCAGCGGCTCGCCGCCCCTGGCGATCAGCTTGGTCAGTGCATTGGACAGCGACTTGCCGCTGTTGGTGGCGGTCAGGCGGCCGGTGATCAGCAGGCCCCAGGTGGCGGCATTGACGAACAGCGAGCGGCTGTGCCCCAGATGCGCTTCCCAGTCGCCGATACCGATCTTGTCGCGGATCAGCGCATCGCGCGTGGCGCGATCGGGGATGCGCAGCAGCGCCTCGGCCAGGCACATCAGCGCCACGCCTTCCTGGCTGGACAGCGAATATTCGTGGATCAGGCCTTCGACGCCGCCGGACTGGCTCTTGTTGCGCAGGGCCTCGACCAGCCTGCGCGCTAGCGTGCGTGCCGTCGCCGTCACGGTCTTGGGCAGAGTGGCTTCAGCGATCAGCTGCGGCAGGCATTCCGGCTCCGGCCGGCGATAGGCGGCGGTGATCTGCGCGCGCAGCACGCTTTGCGGCTGCACGGTCTGGGCAAATTCCAGGAAGGGCGGCTGCAGGGCATCGGCGGCGCTGGGCGCATCCTGCACATCGATACTCGCCCGGGTGTCGGCAAACAGGCCATCCAGCGCGTCGCCGCGCTCGACCTTGTCCAGCACCGAGAAAATCGCCTGCTTGATCAGCCAGTGCGGCGAGCGGCCGATGCCGTCGGCCGCGCGCTTGAGGCGGGCCTTGAGGTCTTCGTCGATCTTCACGCCGATGGTGGTGACTGCCATGCCCGGCCCCCGCTGCGACTCCGGCCTGTCATGCAGGCCCTGCTGGCGAGACCATTCCGCAAAAGGCGCAACCGAGTCAACTCGAAAGGCGCAACCTTATTAAGTCTATGATTTTACGTTAATAATTGAAAATGACTGCCAATTTTCGCCGGAATCAGTAAGCAAATGGGACGGACATCCGGGTTAGTAGCGCAACCTTTTAGCCTCTGTCGTAGCGGGCCCCAAACGAAAACAGCCGGATCAAGGCTAAACCTTTGATCCGGCTGTCAAATCTATGGGGCGAGGAACGGGACTTGAACCCGCGACCCCCAGAGCCACAATCTGGTGCTCTAACCAACTGAGCTACCCCCGCCACAGGAAGCCGCTTCTTAACTGCCCGGCCGGATGCGGTCAAGCCATTGTCACGGCCAGGCTGCGTTCAACCCATCGGCGATTCGCCTCGGCCCTCCAGAAAGTTGGCCGCAATTTCAGTATCTTGTGCGGAATTTCGCAGTCCGCTAAGACAGATGCATGGGTAGCTTCTGGCTCATCATGGGCGCCATGCTGATTGGTGTGCCCGGTGCGACGTTTATTGTGCTGCAGCTCATCGCTCAGCACAAAAGACAGATCATGACCTATGAGTGGAGTTCGGCCGAAGTTGTTCGCCGTGGCCAGCGCATGGACGAGCTGGAAAAGCTGGCCAAGACCGCCCAGCAGAAAATCACCGAGCTGAGCAAGCAGAAATTCGAACTGGAAGCCCAGATCGCCAAGCTGGAGAAACTGGCCAGCCAGGCGGTGGCCCAGGAAACCAACCACAAGACCTTCAGCATCGGCATCTACAATTCGGAAGTGCGCCGCGCCCATATGATGGGCGAGAAGCATCGTCAGCTCGACGACAAATGGGGCGACATCAATTACGTCGAACTGAACGCCGCCAGCGAAGACGAAGTGCGCCGTACCATCATGCGCAAATTCCCGCCCGAGCGCGGCTTCGTTATCGAATCAGTTCAGCCGGTGAAGAAGTAAGCGGTCCGGCATTCAGGCGCGAGGCCTGCACCAGGATTTCCAGCCCGGCCTCGTCATCGATCTCGCCGCGTGGCGCCACCGGCCAGAACCATTCCTTCTCGGCAGCCGGCAGCGGCACATCCAGCACGGCACTTTCGCTCAGCACCGTTTCATTGGCGCGGTTGCGCCAGATCCGCCGCGCATCGGCCACCAGACCGACCGGACAGCTGAAGCCCAGCAGGCCATGCAGATGCGCCTGCATGATGGCGCGGCCGAAGCTTTCGGCTGCCTGTACCGTCATGCCCTGGCGCTGCACATAGTCCATCGGCAGCAGCGGCAGCTGCGACAGCAGGTTGAGCGACAGCACGCAGTCCGGCGGTACCGGATCGAGATCGCGCATCGCGTCGATGGAGGGGATCGGCAGCGGCATGCCGAGACGCCATTCCGACAGCGGCTCGACAACGCCGGTGACATCTGCGAGCCGCAGTTCGACATTGGGCCAGCGCCGCACGGCGACACGCGCCTGCGGCAGCAGGGCGATATCGAAGACCAGGATGCGTCTGAACAGCGGGCTGAGGCCGGCGAGCGGCAGATCGGCGAGCGTGCCGGCGCCCAGCAGCCAGAGCGTGTCGCGGCGGCGGCAGGCACCGACCGTCATCAGGGCGAAGTCGCGTGTGCGGCTTTCATGCTCGGCCCATTCGCGCGCCCAGCGCCGCCGGCGCGACCACAGGCTGACTGCCGCCTTGGCATAGCCGAGCTGACGCGCCGGGCGCGTCGCCTGTGTCCCAGCCCAGATCAGCACCTCCGCCAGCATGGGCGGTATTCTACTTATTCGGCAGCGGATTTCACTGCTTGCGGCGTCACGCCGAAGCGCGCCTTGACCTGTTCGGCCGTGTAATAGCCGCGCTCGATATCGCGGGCCACCTCGGCCGGGTCGCGCCGGGCCGGATCGCCATAGCCGCCGCCGCCCGGCGTGGAGACATGCAGGCGGTCGCCGACCTTGATCTCGATATCCTGGTCCTTGGACAGATGCGGCGGCACGTAGCTTGTCACGCCATCCTTGCCCTGCAGGTCGACGCGCACGGTGTTGAGGCCGCCATCCTCGCCGCCCAGCACGCCGCGCGGGCCGCTGCGGCCATGATCCATCACCATCGAGGCGCGCGCCTCGCCGCGGCGCAGACGGATGGTGTAATTGACGCCGAAGCCGCCACGATGCTGGCCAGCGCCGCCCGAGCCTTCATGCAGCGAGTATTCCTCGAACAGCACGGGATAATACTGCTCCATCACCTCGATCGGCGTGGTCTTGGAAATGCCGATGGTGGAACAGCCATTGCTGATGCCGTCGCCGCCATACCAGCCGCCATAGCCGCCGCCGGAGATCACATACATCACATAACTGCGGTCGCGCTTGGGGTCGTAGCCGCCGAGCGCCAGATTGCCCGAGGTGCCGGCCGGTGCGGCGAACAGCCGGTCCGGCATCGCCTGTACCAGGGCATTGAACACGGCCTCGGCGATGCGCTGGCTGACTTCCGCCGCGCAGCCGGATACCGGGCGCGGATATTTGGCATAGAGGAAAGTGCCATGCGGATCGGTGATCTTCAGCGGCTCGAAGGTGCCGGCATTGATCGGCACATCGGGGAAGATGTGCTTCACCGCCAAGTAGATGGATGAATAGGTGGTCGCGATCACGCTGTTCATCGGTCCGCGGCAGGGCGGGCTGGAGCCCGTCATGTCGAAATGCAGCTCCTCGCCTTTTTTGGTGACCTGCATCTTGATCACCAGCGGCTCATCCACCACGCCGTCGGAATCGACGATGCCTTCGCCATGATAGACGCCGTCGGGGATAGTGCGGATGCGGGCACGCATCTGCTGGCTGGCGCGCTGCTTCAGTTCCTCGATGGCCTGTTCGACCACATCGGCACCGTAGCGGTCGAGCAAGGCGGTCAGCCGCTTCTCGCCGATGGTCAGCGCCGCCGCCTGGGCCTTGATGTCGCCGATACGCTGGTCGGCGATGCGGATGTTGCTGAGGATGATGGAGAGGATTTCCTCGTCCAGCTTGCCTTCCTTGTACAGCTTCACCGGCGGCAGGCGCAGGCCTTCCTGCTCCACCTCGGTGGCATTGGCCGAGAAGCCGCCCGGCACCATGCCGCCGATATCGGGCCAGTGCCCGGTATTGGCGAGCCAGGATACCAGCCTGCCCTTGTAGAAGAACGGTTTCACGAAGCGCACATCCATCAGATGGGTGCCGCCGAGATAGGGATCGTTGACGATATAGACATCGCCCGGTTTGGGCGCGAGCATCGGCGTGTTGCGCGCGCGCTCGATCACCGCCTGGGTGGAAAACTGCATGGTGCCGACAAAGACCGGCAGGCCGAGTTCACCCTGCGCGATCAGTTCGCCGGTCTCGCCATGATAAATGCCATCCGAGCGGTCGAGCGCCTCGGAGATCACCGGCGAGAAGGCCGCACGGCAAAATGCCAGGTCCATCTCGTTGCAGACCTGCTGCAGGCCGTTCTGGATGACGACGAGGGTGACCGGATCGATCGGTGTCTTCGCCATGGCTGCCCTACTCCCCACTGACGGCAACGATCAGGTTGCCGAGTTTATCGACATGCACGCGATTGCCCGGATCGATCACCACCGTGGTATCGAGCTGTTCGAGGATGGCCGGACCGGTGAAATCGGCACCGCGCGGCAGCCGCTCGCGATCATAGACCGGCGTATCCTGCCAGCCGCCCTCATCGTACCACACCTTGCGGCTGCCTTTCTGCGCACCGGCCACATCCTTGGCCGGCTCGGCCGACAGGAGACGGTCGAGCGACAGGCGCGCGCGGCGGCCGATCACGGCGGTGTGCAGGTTGACCAGCACGGCGCGGATTTCCGGCAGTTCGACCTCGAAGCGCTGCCAGTAGGCTTCATCGAAAGCCTTCTGCAGCGCATCGCGGCTGATCGTCTTGTCCGGCACGGCCACGGTGAGCAGATGGCTCTGGCCCTGGAACTGCATATCGGCGGTGTGCAGCACCTGCACTTCTTCCACCGGCACACCGTCGCGCTCCAGCGTTGCCATGCCTTCCGTGACCTGCGCCGCCAGCACTTCGGCCACCAGGCCATCGGGCAGGATCGACAGCGGCTTGTTCACCGTGCGCACATAATCATGCCGCAGGTCGGCCACCACACAGCCGAGCGCATTGGTGATACCGGGCCGCGCCGGGATCAGCAGTTTTGGAATCCCGAGTTCACGCGCCAGGGCCGCAGCATGCAACGGTCCGGCGCCGCCGAAGGCAAACAGCGCGAAGTCGCGCGGATCGTGGCCACGGCTTAAAGACACCATGCGGATGGCGCCGGCCATCTTGTCATTGGCGATGCGCAGGATGGCGGCGGCGGCATCATCGGTGCCGATGCCCAGCGGCTGGCCGACTTCGCGGTCGATGGCGTCTTTCACATCCTGCAGCGATACCTTGTTGTCGACCGACAGCAGGCCATCGGGATTGAGGCGGCCGAGCGCCAGATTGGCATCGGTGATGGTCGGCCGCGTGCCGCCACGGCCATAGCAGATCGGGCCCGGCCTGGCGCCGGCACTTTCCGGGCCAACCTGCAGCATGCCGGCCTCGTTGATGAAGGCGATCGAGCCGCCGCCGGCACCGATGGTATGCACATCCACCATCGGCACGTGGATCGGCATGGCATATTCGAGTTCGAGTTCCGACGACACCTGCGGCACGCCATCCTGGATCAGGCCGACATCCGAGGATGTGCCGCCCATGTCATAGGTGATGACATTGGGCAGGCCGGCGGCGCGCGCCGTATAGGCGGCGGCCATGACACCGGATGCCGGGCCGGACATCACGGTATTCACCGCCGTCTCGGCGACGATACCGGCGGCAATGGTGCCGCCATTGCCCTGCATGACGAGAAGATCCCGCGCGAAGCCCTTGGCCTTCAGTTCGCCGTTCAGGCGCTCGATATAGCGGTGCAGCACCGGCTGCACCGAGGCGTTCACGCAGGCCGTGGTGCCGCGCTCGTATTCGCGATACTCCGACAGCAGCTGGTGCCCGGCGGTGATGTAGCTGTTGGGCCAGACCTTTGCTGCGATTTCCAGCGCGCGCTTTTCATGGCTCTGGTTGATGTAGCTGTGCAGGAAATGGATCACCAGCGCTTCGCAGCCGGCGTCTTTCAGCTGGATGGCGGCCTGACGCACGGCGGCTTCATCCAGCGGGATGACCACCTCGCCATCGGCATCCATGCGTTCGGGCACTTCCAGCCGCCACTGGCGCGGCACCAGCGGCTCAAACCCGCCGGTCAGGCCATAGGGCTGCGGCCGGGTGCGGCGGCCGAGTTCGAGACTGTCGCGGAAGCCCTTGGTGGTGATCAGGCCGATCTTCGCCACCTTGCGCTCCAGCAGCGCATTGGTCGTCGTCGTCGTGCCATGCACGATCATATCGGTCTGGTCGAGGGCGATGCCGCCCTTCTCCAGGGCACTGAGCACGCCGAAGGCCTGGTTATCCAGCGTGGTGGGCACCTTGGCCAGCGCCACCTTGCCCAGTTTTGGCTCAATGCCGATCAGGTCGGTGAAGGTGCCGCCGACATCGATTCCGACAATCCAACCCATACTGAAATCCTCACACCGACAGATACTGTTCACGCACCGCCGCATCGGCGGCGAGTTCGGCCATGGTTCCGGAATAGCGGATACGGCCCTTCTCGATGATGTAGGCGCGGTCCGCCACCATCTGGGCGAAATGCAGGTTCTGCTCCGACAGCAGCACGCAAAGCCCCTCCTCCTTCAGCTTCAGGATGGTGCGTGCCATCTGCTCGACGATCACCGGCGCGAGGCCTTCAGAGGGTTCGTCCAGCAGGATCAGGCGCGGATTGCCCATCAGCGTGCGGGCGATGGTCAGCATCTGCTGCTCGCCGCCCGACATGCGGCCGCCAGGGCGATCCTTCATGCGGCCCAGATTGGGAAACAGCTCGAACAGCCGTTCCGGCGTCCAGGTCGGTGCGCCCTCGCGCGGCTTCTGCCGGCCGACTTCCAGATTCTCCATCACCGTGAGATCGGTGAAGATGCGGCGGTCTTCCGGCACATAGCCCAGTCCGAGCCGGGCGATGCGATGCGGCGACATGCGCTCGACGCGGATGCCGCCAAAGCTGATGACACCGCTCTGCGCCGTCACCAGGCCGATCACCGACTTCATCGTGGTCGACTTGCCGGCGCCGTTGCGGCCCAGCAGCACGACCACCTCGCCGGCTTCTGCCTTGAGCGCGATATCGGCCAGGATATGGGCGCGGCCGTAATAGGTGTGAAGGCCTTCAACCTGCAGCATGTCAGTGGCCCTCCCCGAAGACGGCGCCGGAACCGAGATAAACCGCCTGCACCTCCGGATTGGCCCGCACCTCTTCAGGCGATCCTTCGGCAATCAGCTTGCCGCGGTTGAGCACGATGATGCGGTCGGCCTGGGCGAAGACCACATCCATGTCATGTTCGGTGAACAGCACGGCGATATTGTCCTGTCGTGCCAGCTTGGCCGTCAGCGCCATCAGCGCGATCCGCTCGTTCGGCGCCATGCCCGCCGTCGGCTCATCCATCAGCAGCAGCTTGGGCTGGTTGGCCAGGGCGATGGCGAGTTCGACACGCTTGAGATCGCCATAGGCCAGAATGCCGCAGGGCCGCTCGCTCTGGTCGGCCATGCCGACACGCTCCAGCAGCACCATCGCCTCGTCGCGATACATCTCGGTGGCCGGACGCCAGAAGGCCATCAGCCGGTTGTGGTGCGACAGCAGCGCCATCTGGATATTCTCGCGCACGGTCATGGAATTGAACGTCGCCGTGATCTGGAAGGTGCGGCCGACACCCAGCCGCCAGATATCGCGCGGCGCCATGCCGATCAGGCTGCGCCCCAGCAGGGTGACGATACCCTGGTCGGGCCGCAGCTGGCCGTTCAGCATGTTGAAGCAGGTGCTCTTGCCGGCACCGTTGGGGCCGATCAGGGCCAGCAATTCGCCGGCACTGACACTGAAGGCGACATCCTGCACGGCCTGCACGCCGCCGAAGGATTTGCACAGGCTGCTGACTGCGAGCACCGTCATGACACGGCCTCCCGGCTGCGCATCACCCCGACACGGGTGGCAACCTGCTTCAGGAAGCCGGCAATGCCCTGCGGGAAGGCCAGCACGATGACCAGGATGGTGAGGCCCAGGATGGCACGCCAGTATTCAGTGTTGCGCGCGATCGAATCCTGCAGCCAGGTGAAGACGGCGGCACCCGCCACCGGGCCGGTCAGCGTTTGCACGCCGCCAAGCAGCACCATTACCAGGCCATCGACCGAGCGCGAGACCGCCAGCGATTCAGGCGAGATGCTGCCCTTGGAGAAGGCGAACAGGCCGCCGGCCAGACCGGCGAAGGCACCGGCCAGCGTGAAGCCGAACCACTGGAAGCGCCGCACGTCGATGCCGATGGCATCGGCGCGCAGCGCGGAATCGCGACCGGCGCGCAGCGCGTAGCCGAAGGGCGCATGCACCACGCGCCAGAGGAACAGCACGCCGGCCACGCAGAGCACCAGGGCGAAATAGTAGAAGGCCGTGCGGTTCTTCAGCCATTCGCTGGGCCACAGGCCGATCAGGCCATTCGACCCGCCGGTGAAGGCATCCCACTGATAGATCACCGACCAGGCGATCTGGGCGAAGGCCAGCGTCAACATGGCGAGATAGACGCCGCTGAGCCGCACGCAGAACCAGCCGAACAGCAAGGCGCCGAGGCCGCCAGCCAGCGGCGACGCCAGCAGCGCCAGTTCCATCGGCAGCTTGAGTTTGAGGAAAGCCAGCGCGGCGCCGTAGCAGCCCAGACCGAAATAGGCGGCATGGCCGAACGACACCATGCCGGACGGTCCCATCAGGAAATGCAGGGTGACGGCAAACAGCGCAAACACCGCGATGTCGATCAGCAGCACCAGCAGATAGTCGTCGCCGCCGAGCGGCATCAGGCCGAGCAGTACGACCAGGCCGAGCACGGTGAGCCAGAAGGCCTGGTTGAGCGGATAGAGTGGCGGCTCGACCGTGAAGGCGCCGCGCTGGGCGCCCTGCTGCTTGCCGAGCAGGCCCCAGGGCCGCACCACCAGCACGACAGCCATGATGACGAATTCGACCACCAGGGTGAACTTGCTGAACGAGAAGACCATGCCGAAGACCGACACATCGCCGAGACCGATGCAGAAAGCCTTGGCCTGCGCGATCAGTAGTGCGGCGAGGAAGGCGCCGCCGATCGAGCCCATGCCGCCGACCACGACGACCACGAAGGCATCGGAGATCACGGTGATGTCGAGCATCAGCTGGGCCGGCTCGCGCGGCAGCTGCACGGCACCACCCAGACCGGCGAGAAACGCGCCGAGGAAGAATACACCGGTGAACAGGCCGCTCTGGTTGACGCCGAGCGCACCGACCATCTCGCGATCCTGGGTGGCGGCACGCACCAGCGTGCCCCAGCGGGTGCGGTTCATCAGAAGCCAGAGCAGGCCGAGTACGGCGGGACCGATGGCGATCAGCACCAGATCATATTGCGGGAAGCGCTTGCCGAAAATCTCAACGGCACCGCGCAGGCCGGCGGCGCGCGGCCCGACCAGATCCTCAGCACCCCAGATGTAGAGCGCGGCATCCTTGATGACGAGCACCAGCGCAAAGGTGGCCAGCAGCTGGAACAGCTCGGGCGCGCGATAAATGCGGCGCAGCACCACCACCTCGATGACCACGCCGATCAGGCCGACACAGAGTGCCGCCATCAGCACGCCACCCCAGAAGCCGAAGATCGAGCTGCGGCCGAAGAATTCCACCAGCGTATAGGCCAGGTAGACCCCCAGCATATACAGCGAGCCATGGGCGAAATTCACGATCCGGCTGACGCCGAAGATGATCGACAGTCCGGCGGCCACCAGGAAGAGCGACGAGGCGCCGGCAAGGCCGTTCATGAACTGGATGGCAATGTTGGACAGCAAGACCCCGACCCACCAAGCAATAAGGAAAGAGAAATTCAGGAGAGAAAAAATGCCCTCCCGCCATTCATGCGGGAGGGCACAGTCGCGGCAGGCTCAGTCGGCCGGACGCATCTTGGCGACTTCGGCATCCGACGGCAGGAACTTGGCGCCGTCAGCATAATACCAGTCGGTCATGACACCCTTGCCGTCCTTCAGCCCGATCTTGCCGACATAGGCTCCCATCGTGGACTGGTTGTCCTGCGGACGATAGGTGATGTTGCCGAGCGGCGTGCTGTGGGTCAGGCCCTTCATCGCCGCCACCAGCTTCTCGGTGTCCAGCGTGCCGGCCTTCTTGATCACCGCCGCAGCAGACTGCACGGTGGCATAGCCGACGATCGAACCCAGGCGCGGATAGTCGTTGAACTTCTTCTGGTAGGCATCGGCAAACGCCTTATGCTCCGGCGTGTTAATGGCATACCAGGGATAGCCGGTGACCCACCAGCCGACCGGAGCCTCATCCTTCAGCGGATCGAGATATTCCGGCTCACCGGCCAGCAGGTTGAACACCGCGACATTCTTGAACAGGTCGCGGGTCTGGCCTTCGCGGACGAACTTGGCGAGATCGGCGCCGAACAGCGACGAGAAGATCGCATCCGGCTTGGCGGCGGCAATGGCATCGGCCACGGCGCCGGCTTCGATCTTGCCCAGTGGCGGGGCCTGCTCGATGACGAATTCGACATCGGGCTGCGCCGCCTTGATCAGCTGCTTGAAGGCAGCCGTGGCCGACTGGCCATATTCATAGTTCGGATAAACGATGGCCCAGCGCTTTTTCTTCAGCTTGGCCGCTTCCGGCACCAGCATCGCCGTCTGCATGTAGGTCGAGGCACGCAGGCGATAGGTATACTTGTTGCCCTGGTCCCAGACGATCTTGTCGGTCAGAGGCTCGGCGGCGATGAAGAGAACCTTCTTCTCCTTGGCGAAACTCGACACGGCGAGGCCGACATTGGAGGGGAAAGTGCCGATCAGGAAGGCGACCTTTTCACGAGTCATCAGCTCTTCAGCGATACGCACGGCATCGCTCGGCGTGCCGTTGTCGTCACGGCTGACGATTTCCAGCTTCTTGCCCAGCAGGCCGCCGCTGGCATTCACCTGTTCGACGGCGAGTTCCCAGCCCTTCTTGTAGGGCTCGAGGAAGGCGGCGAAATTCTTGTAGGAATTCATCTCGCCGATCTTGATGGTATCCTGCGCCTGGGCGCCGGATGTCAGACCGATCATCGCCGCACCGACTGCGGCACTCAGTTTCAACCAGCTTCTGCGATTCATACTTGCCTCCTGTTGAAGTCCTGTGGTTCCCGGAAACGCGAACGCTAAACTTTTCTTCTGACGCAATTATCGCTGCCCATCCTCGCCCTTGATCTCATGGACCTGCAGGCCGCCGACCCGGGCATGTACGCGCCCGCCGGTGCTCATCGCCAGGATGAAGGCGATCTCGTTGTCGCGCGGCCCGTCGGCCACGCCAAATTCGATGGCATCGAAATGGCTGCGCACATAGGCGGCATTCACATGATGCAGCGGAATGTCGATACGGGCGCCCGGCCCGCCCACCTTGGTGGCGGAGGGCACGATGGCCTTGGCATTGCCGAGAATCTCGCGCATCGAATAGCCGCCGGGCACATGCCACAGCGCGCCATGCTCCAGTTCACCGCCGGCGCCGATCAGGGCGCCCTTGCCATAGGCCTCGATGGCCCTGGGATCATTCCCGAGTGCCGCCACAAGACGTTTGGTCAGCTCCAGCCCGAGCGGCTTGAGCGCATCCATCATCGGCGTGATGTCTTCGACATAGCGACCGGCATAGGGATTCTTGACGAAAGCGCCGATCACACCCTTCACCGGATGCTTGGCCGCAACAGGGCCACCATCGTGGAAAACATCTTCGGTGATACAGACGATCTTGCGGACTTCAACCAGGCTCATGCTCTTACTCCAACGCTTTGCGCAGCCGTCAGCAGCATCTCGCCGCCGACACTCCGGGTCTCGCCCTGTAGCGACAAAAATGCGGCCTGAATCAGACCGCTGCGGCACAAATCCTGCGCGCGCACCATACCGGCCGACAAGGCTTCGTTGATCGCGAAAATCGGCAGTGTACCTACGGATACTGTCACCGGCAGTGCACCCAGGTCGCTGTCATCACGCAATGCGTGTGCCGGCTGCCGGCGAATCATGTCGTGCTCAACCGTCACTGCATTGGCGATGATGGTGGCGGCAGCATCGGCCTGCGCCGCGGTCTCGGCCAGAACAGTGACCGCATCGGCAATGCCAAGCGAAAACGAGCGGCCACGCCAGCCCGAAGTGGCGATGCCGCGCGACGGCTGCATGGCATTCAGCGTGGCAATCGCATCCAGATGCGGCAGGTCGGGATTGCAGACCACGGCGGCCCGCAGGGTCTCGCCGGCGGCGAGATGGAAAGCGATGTCGCCACCATTGTTCACATAGGCCTTGGCAAGCTGCGTGCCGGCCTGCATCGCGGCCAGCACTTCATCCGCCACCGAGCCGGCCACGGCCGCCATCGGCGTGATGAAAACCGCACGATGCGGCCAGCAGGCGACCGCCATGCGGCGCGCCACCGGGCCACGGAACAGCGGATGCGCGCCGCCCAGCGGCCGGCGCAACGCGGGCAGTTCGGCCACCAGCGTGGCGAGGATATCCTGGAAGCGTGCCACCGCCTGGTCATAGGCCCGCGCAACATCAGCCTGCGCGCCGAAGGCTTCGATCACCAGATCGATCGGGCCATGCTGCAGATGCAGGCGCTTTGATACGCCATCGCGGCCAATCAGCCAGGCTGCTGTGGGCTGCATGCCGCTCACGGCTGCTCCTCGGCGGTCGGACGCGTGATCGGCCAGGGATTCTCGTCACGCCAGGCCTGCTTGCTCAGACGTCCGGTCTGCAGCACATCGTCAAGCCGTACCACGTAATCCATGTGGCCGCCGAGCGCAGCATAATCGTCACGCCGCAGGGTGAATTCGATCGGTGCGACCAGCGCCGGCGTCGGCACATAGCCGAAGGAATTGTCGGGCATGCGCGCCACATCCACCATGTAGGTGATGCCGCCGCCGGGCCAGACATAAACCGGCGCACCGCCGGAGGTGACGCGGGTCAGACGATCCTTCACCGACAAGGTCAGGCGCACCGGATTCTCGGTGACGCCCGCGCGCAGGCTGCCGCCGGCCCCGGCCATGAACAGTACGGTGCAGAGCGATGGCTCGCAATTCTCGGCAATACGGTCGACCACGACGCGCACCGGCGCCGGCATCTCGGCCGGTTGCGGCTTGAGCTGGTCGTCCAGCACATACCAGGCGCTGTGCTCGCCGGTGGTGGAGACCATCAGCAGCTTCATGCCCGGCCAGGCAGCCTTGGCATCGATGCTCTCGATGATGTCGAGCGGATCGGACACATTGGTGCCGCCCCAGCCCAGACCCGGCTCGGCCACCTGGAAATAGCGGCCCGGCGTGGATTTGCGGCCGCGCACGCGGATGCCGGCCAGCGGCATGTCGAGGAAGCGGCCGGCCTGGTGCTCGCTCAGCACGCCGGTGATGTGGTCATCCACCACGATCACCTCGTCGGCATGGCCAAGCCACTGCTTGGCGAAGATGCCGATGGTGGCCGAACCGCAGCCCACCCGCATGCGGGCTTCGGGCGTGCCGTTCACGACGGGCGGATGGTTGGCCTGGATGGTGACTTCGGCACCGCCATCGATCTGCACGGTGAGCGCCTGCTTGTTGCACAGCGCCAGCAACGCGTCGCAGGTGACGATGCCTTCCTTCTTGCTGCCGCCGGTCAGGTGATGCACGCCGCCGAGCGAAAGCATCTGCGAGCCGTATTCCGCCGTGGTGACATGGCCGATGGCTTCGCCGTTCACCCGCACTGCGGCCTGTTCCGGGCCGAGATGGCGATCGGTATCGATCTTCACCTTGACGCCGCAATAGCTGAAGATGCCTTCGGTCACCACGGTGACCATATCGACGCCATCATGCTGCGACGACACGATGAAGGGTGCCGGCTTGTAATCGGGATAGGTGGTGCCGGCGCCGATGCCGGTCACGAACATCGGAGACACTGCAACAGGCGGGGGCGCGGCCACGCTGCCATTCCAGCCTTCGGACCCTGAGAGAAACGGCACCACCGCGCCGGCGGTGGCCGCACGTTCGGTGATAATCAGCGGGTCGACGCGGGTCAGCACGCCTTCGACATTGGCATAGCGGTCGCAGGCGCCGGCCTTGCCGGGACGGATGCGGCAGAGCACCGGACAGGCATCGCAACGGACGACATCATCCTTCGGGGCGGTAGCGATGGCGTGACTCATGCTGGCCTCCTACTCCGCTGCCTGCGGCAGATCTTTGAGTGCCGCATGCAGGCGATGCGGCAGCACCGGCACTTCGGTAACGCGCACGCCGGTGGCATGGCGGATCGCACCCAGGATGGCCGGCGCGGTCGGCACCAGGCCCGGCTCGCCGACACCCTTGGCGCCAAACGGTCCGAGCGGTTCGGCATCCTCGATCATGATCACATCGATCTCGGGCACATCGCCCACGGTCGGGATCAGATAGTCATGCAGGTTTTCGGTGCGGCCCGGCAGGTATTCTTCCATCAGTGCCAGGCCCAGCCCCTGCGCGATGCCGCCATGAATCTGGCCTTCCACCTGAGTCGGGTTCACCGCCCGGCCCACGTCATGGGCGGCGATGATCTTCTTCACCTTCACCTTGCCAAGCTCGGTATCGACCTCGACCAGCGCCATCTGCGCGGCAAAGCCATAGGTGGCATAAGGCACGCCCTGACCATTGGCATCCAGCATGGTGGTGGGCGGATCGAAGCGGCCCTCGCCCAGCAGCACATCGCCATCCAGGTTGAGGCGCGGCAGGGTGGCGAGATCGATGCGGCGCACCGCGCCACCATCTTCGACAGTGAGCACGGCGCCATCAAAGTTGAGTTTGGCGCCGTCGCCGGCATTGGCCAGCCGCAGAACCTGCGCCCGCAGATCACGGGCCGCGATCTCGGTGGCCTTGCCCGACACGAAGGTCTGCCGCGAGGCCGAGGTCTTGCCGGCATCCTGGGTGCGGTCGGTATCGCCCATCACATAGTCGATGCGGTCCATGCTGACGCCAAGCGCATCGGCCACGATCTGCACGAAGATGGTATTCGAGCCCTGCCCGATATCGACGGCACCGTTATAGAAGAACACCCGGCCATCGGCACGCAGGCTGATCCGCATGGTGGAGGGATTGGAAATCGAGGTATTGCCCAGGCCATACCACATGCAGCCGATGCCGATGCCGCGGCGCAGGGTCTTGCGGCGGGCATTGAAGGCTTCGACCTCGGCCGTCATCGCCTGCCA
>NZ_CALRUC010000002.1:0-102221 GCF_943371255.1 Ferrovibrio terrae
AGGCTTAGGCGCTGACGAGCGTCTTGAAGCCGCCATAGCACATGCGCTTCACGTCGAAGGGCATGTCCTTGGGGTCCGGGCACATCGCCTGGATGCGCGGGTCTTTCATCACCTTGGCATTCACGGCGTCGCGATGTTTGCGCGACTTGAACATGATCCAGGAGAAGACCGGCACTTCACCTTTCTTCAGCTTCATCAGTTTCGGGTAAGGCATGCCGAAGGCGGTCTTCATGTCGTCGGCAGCGCATTCGCGATAATCCAGCGCGCCATGTTCGCGCCAGATCTTGCCGGCCTTGGCGGCCATCTTTTTATAGGCGGCCAGATTCTTTTTCGGCACCGGCAACAGGAAACCATCCACATAACTCATCGCAGTCTTCCTTCTCTCTCTGGTTAAGCTTGGCGCTCTGGTTAATCCTGGCAACAGCTGGCCGCTGCCTGCGATTGTCCGTCGTATTTGTCGTGATGGCGCAGCCAGAAGTCCTTGCTCCGGGGCCAGCCGGCCGGCGAGTCCTCCCACTCTTCCTGACGGCCATAGGGCGTCAGGTCGAGGATATTATAGGTGTTGAGCAGTCCATCCAGGCCACGGCCGAAGGTGGAATAGCTGTGATAAATCTTCTCACCATCGCGCAGGAATACGCTGAGGCCGGGAAGTTCGCCTTTCACATGTTCAAGCCGTCCCTTGGCCTGCAGTGCTGCGGCATCCTGGTAATTGTAATGCGGCGATGCGACGGCAGGATCGATGGTGACATCGAAATCGGTGTTGAAGTTGCTGCCAAAGGACGACACCCAGGGCAGGGTCCAGCCCATGCGCCGCTTGAACGGCATGATCTTGGCGAGCGGCGCGCGCGAGACCAGTACAAGCGTGGTGTCACGGGCATGCAGATGCGCCAGATGCGGCAGGTTATCTGTGAGATGTGAGCAGCCGGGACAGCCTTCGCTGTAGGGATGGGTTCGGCCCGGCGGCGGATCATCCGGATCGAACATGAAGTGATAGATCACCAGCTGGCTCCGGTTCTCGAACAGGTCGAGCAGGCTTTTGTGGCCCTGCGGCGTGTCGAAGCTGTAATTCTTGTCGATGGCGACCATCGGCAGGCGGCGGCGTTCGGCGGCCAGGGCATCGCGCTGGCGGGTCAGCGCCTTTTCCTTCAGCAGCAGGGCGCGGCGGGCGGCAAGCCATGTGCTGCGCGATACGATGTCTGGCTGGGCGGTCATCGGATGCTCCTTCAGATCAGTCGACCTGCATGCCGCAGGTCAGGTTGACAATGGCCCCGGTGATGGCGCCGGCGCGGTCGGATGCCAGAAAAGCGGCTGTCTCGGCGATTTGTTCCAATGTCGGCAGCTGCTGCAGCAGGGTGGTCTGTGCCGCGCCGGCCAGCATGCTGTCGACATCGGTGCCCATGCGCGTTGCCACCTCAGCGAAAACTCCGGCGCTGTGCGAGCCGGCTTTCGCAGCTTCGGGGATCGCATGGCTTTTCAGGCACAGTACGCGGATGCCGCTGCCGCCCAGTTCGCCGGCCAGATGCCTCGTCATGCCTTCGATGGCGGCGCAGGCCGAGTTATGTCCCATGAAGCCGGGGCCCGGCATGCGCGCTGCCGGGGTAGCGAGCAGGAACATCGCGCCGCCGCGCCGCAAATGGCGCGCGGTTGCCTTGGCGGTGATGAAGTTGGTGCGGGTATAGACCGAGACGGGGAGGAAATAGTCTTCCAGTTTCAGTTCAGCGAGCGGCACGCCCTGCACATGCGCGACACCGATGGCGTTCATCGTGATGTCGATGCCGCCCGTGCGGGTCGCCACGGTATCGGCATGGGTGGTCACGGCGGCTTCGTCCAGCGCATCGACCTCGGCGGCTTCCGCCTTGCCGCCGGCGTTGCGGATATCGGTGACCACGGCTGTCAGCTTTGCCGGGTTGCGGCCGGCGAGAAATACAGCTGCACCATCCCGGGCAAAGGCGCGGGCGACGGCGCCGCCAATGGCGCCACCGCCGTAAATGACCGCTGTTTTGCCCTTCAGCATGGTGTCTCACTGTCTCCGTTTCGAATATTCCTTGACAGTTATATATCCTATTGGTTAAATAAATCCAGTCTTGTTGGTCCGCTGTCAAAAATTGGCTGGGATAAAGCCGATGATCTCGACCAGCACCGATGCCGGGCTCGACCGTTTGGGAACGCGGCCACCTGGTGACCTGTCTTGAATTCCACCCCAGAGGAGGAGCGTACCGTGCAGATCAATCCCTATCTGATGTTCAACGGCCAGTGTGAGGCGGCCTTCCGCTATTACGAGAAGCATCTCGGCGGCAAGGTCGAAGCGATGATGAAATACAGCGATGCGCCGCCGATGCCCGAAGGCCAGAAGCCGCCGGAAGGCGGCTGCGCACCCGACATGACCGGCGCCGAAAATCTGATCATGCATGCCAGCATGCAGCTTGGGAATGTCACGCTGATGGCGTCGGACTCGCCGCCGAGCATGCAGCAGACGATGCAGGGCATCTCGGTCACGCTGAATGTCACCAGCGTCCCCGAGGCCGAGCGGATTTTCACCGCGCTGTCGAAGGGCGGCAACGTGACCATGCCGCTGCAGCAGACCTTCTGGGCCAAGGCTTTCGGCACCGTGACCGACCAGTTTGGCACGCCCTGGATGATCAACTGCATGGAGCCGATGCAGATGAAGGCTGCCTCGTAAGTTGTTTCGGCAGTCGTGAAACGAAAAAGCCCGGCAGGGAAACCTGCCGGGCTTTTTGCGGAAACCGGACCTATCGAAACAATCAGGCGGCGTTGATCGCCTTGACTGCCTCGACGGCGCTCTCCGGGTTCCAGTTCGTGTAAGCCGCCGCGCAATGCTGGGCGCAATACGGCTTGCTCGGCAGCGCGACATGGCTGCAGAAATCGAATTCAGCGCTCTTGGGATCGCCGATCGGCCACTTGCAGCGCGGGCCGGTCGACGGCGTCAGCGCCGCCAGCATGGCGGCCGTCAGCTGGGCCTGCGAGGCGTGATGATGATGGCCAGTGGCCGGGGTGGCTGCGTCTTCGCGCACCTGAACGGGGGCTCGGGCAGGGGCGGGCGCTGCAGCCGTATGTCCGCCCCCACCGCTGGAGCCGCCACCGCCATGGCTGGTCGCGGGACGCGGCTGGGCCGGCTTTTCGCTCCGCATGATCGGCGAGGCCCGCTTGGCCAGGCCGATGCGGTGCGCCTTGCCGACCACGGCGTTGCGGGTCATGCCCAGCTGCTTGCCGATCTGCGTGATCGACTGGCCGGATTCCCAGTATTGCACCAGGAGTTTCACTTTCTCGTCAGTCCACACCATATCTAGCCCCCATATTGGCTTTAGCCGCTAAATGCAGTAAAGGCGCCAAAATCCGGCCTCGGTCAATCGGACTCTTCCATTATCCACAAGAATCTCTGGAATCAGCCGTGCTAAGCCCTTAGCTCTACGAGGCCGAATCGGAGTTATCCACAGATGTCCGCGTCTTCTGCCGCTGTTTCAGCCCCCCAACCGCAGCCTGACCATGATGTAGGGAGACGGGGGGTATCAAACAGTGAGATTTCCCCGGATATAGTGAGACGTGGTGAGATATCTGCCGGATTTCCGGGGAAAAATTGGCGGTTTCGTTGTGCGTCCGAAACCGGTTGGCGCTGGCCGGACCGCGTATTCTGCGGAAAACCGCGACGGGCAGTTTCGGACGGTGAAGCCTGGGCGGCCCGCCGTCCCGGCAGCTTCAAACGGCCCGTAAACGGCATTTGAGCCCCGACTCGGGCCTCAGCCGCCAACCAGCCCCGGCCGGCTGGTAAAATACTCATAGATATCGGTGGCATAACCAGAAACCGATTGCCCCGCCGGTAGTTTGCCGGCCTCGCTGAGTGCAATGGCGATATCGGTCGCCAGACCCATCTTCTCCTTGTCATAGGGCACCTGGCCGGGCGTTTGCGGCCATGCCTCGCCTGCGCCGGTGACCAGCCAGACCAGGTCAACGCCGGTTTTGGCCGCGATCTCGCGCACCACTAGGGCGCCAGGCTCACGCTCTCCCCGCTCATATAGTCCCAGGGCCTGTTTAGAGACACCAACTGTAGGGGCAAACGAATCACGCGGCGTCCCTCCGCGGGCGATTCGCATGCGTTCGCCCAGCTTTTCAAGGTCGGAGGGCGACTCTGAACGCGATTGCTCAGTTTTCGGCGACATATTCAGCGTTCGCTATGTGGTTGATCCACAAATGTAATTTCATTTTCTACAAACCATGACATTCAGCGACGCTGAAAGTTTCTAAACGTGGTTGACGACTTCCACGAACGTAGATAATTCTGGCTTCCATGAAACCCACCACCGTACCCACCCTCGTAGTCCCGAAAAATCCGGTCGAACGCCGGATTTTCATAAAGCTCCAACTCGAATTGCGCGGCCTCTCCTTCGCTGCCATTGCACGGCAGCGAGGCGTGGCCCGGGTCACCGTCAGCAAGACTGCTGCCGGCGCCCCCAGCGCACCGCTCCAGGCAGCGCTCGCCGAGGCGATCGAAATGCCGGTGGAAGTGGTGTTCCCGGAGCGCTTCGACCGCAACGGCCGCCGCGTGACTCCAGTCCGCTCCAGACAAGATAGCCGATACGCCTCTGGGGCGCATGGTCAATCGGCCGAGGCAGCTTGACATGGCGCCCCGGAAACCCCTCCGCGACCACCGCCAAACCACCCTGCTGCCGCAGCTGCTGGAACCGGTCCAAATCTTTGCCCCGGCGCTCACCGCCGCCGCCACCCTGGGCGGAAGAATTTCGCGGGCCATGAAGGCCGCCATCGACGCCTGCGCCAAGGACCGCAAAGTAATCGCCGAGGAGATGGGAAATTACCTCGGCCAGCCGGTCAGCAAAACCACCCTCGACAAGTACGTTTCCGAGGCGACCAAAGATCACGAAATTCCGGTCACCAAATTCCTCGCCCTGGCCCATTCAACGGGCGAGGCCCATCGCCTGCTGAACAGCCTGGCAGAGATGTACGGCCTGATCGTGGTGCCTAAGCATTGCGAGGGCTGGATCCGCGCCGGCCAGCTGGCTCAGCAGATGCAGAACCAGCGCTCCGAAGTCTCGGCCACCGAGAACGAGTTCCGCCTAGCAGTTCGCATGGCAGGCCACCTGCCACCGGGTGGCGACAAGTGAACCATATCACCATCACCGCTTCGCATCGCTGGCCGCCGGGCCGATGCGTCTGCGGCGTTCAAGCGTCGGCGGTCGTGTATCATTTCTCCTCCAATGTGACTAGGCCGGCGGCGCCGCTGACACCTGCTGCCGCCGGCCACTTTTTCACCGGTGGCGCCGCATGACGGTTGCCGGGGGGAAGATCACAGAAAAACTCTCGGCGCCGAACGGTGCCGAATGGTGGACAGCCTCTGAGCTGATCGAGCTGGGCTCCAAGGCACTGCCGACGACACCGCAGGCGATCAACGCCAAGGCAAAGCGCCACGAATGGCGCAAGCAGATCCGCGCCGGCCAGGGTGGCGCCTGGGAATACCATTTGTCGGCACTGCCCGAAGCTGCGCGCCAGCACATCGCGCGCCTTGCCCTGCAGGCCACGCGGCCGCAGCTGCCGGCACCGGTATCTGTGCCGGCTGCAGCGGCTGCTGGCAACGCAGTGAAGAACCTGGCCGGCCTGCCGGTAAACAGCCCCGCGCGCCGCCGCGCCGAAGCCCGGCTTCTGGTGCTGGCCGCGCTGGAGCAATACCGCCAGGCGGGCGGGCTCACGCTCTCGAAGGCGATCGCCGGCTTCATCGAGATTTACCACTCGAACATGATCTCGGTGCCCGACCTGGTACGCGAGGAGCTGCCCGAGATCAGCCGCAGCAGCCTGTTCGACTGGATGAAGAAACGCGACCAGCAGGGCGCGGAACGTCTCGCGGGCAACTATCGCGGCCGGAAAGAAGATGGCGCGATCGACAAGAACGCCACGCTGCGCGAGCTGCTGATCGGCATGTATGCCGAGCGGCCGGATCTGCCGGCATCGGTCTATCTGAACGAGCTACAGAAGCATCTGCCGAATGTGCGACTGCCATCGCTGCGCGTACTGCAGCGCTGGCTCACCGCCTGGAAGACGAACAATCCGCGCGTATCCCTGCAGATCGAAAATCCCGACAAGGCAAAGAGCAAGTATCTATCTGCCATCGGCAGCGCCAGCGCCGGAATCAATCGCGCAAACCAGCTGTGGGAAATGGACGCGACGCCGGCAGATATCCTGCTCAAGGACGGTCGCTGGTGCCTGACTGGTGCAATCGACATTGCCACGCGCCGCGCAGCTGCACGCGTGACACGGACGCCGACGCAGCAGGCGCATATGGGCCTGATCCGTCACTCCGCTTTGCGCCACGGCATGCCCGAAGCGATCCGCACCGACAACGGCAAGGATTACATCGGTCATTCCTTCGTTGCCGCCGTCGCCGCGCTGTCGATCGAGCATCGGGTGTGCACGCCGTTCTCGCCGGAAAAGAAGCCGCATATCGAACGCTTCTTCGGCACGTTGACGCGCGATCTGTTCGCGCGGTTGCCGGGTTTCTCGGGCCATAGTGTCGCGCATGCCCAGGCTATCCGCGCCCGCCGCACCTTTGCCAATCGTCTGGGCACCGCTGACGAAGTCGCCTTCTCGGTGGATCTCACCGCGGCCGAGCTGCAGGCCAATATCGACAGCTGGTTAGACGCCTACCACAACCGGCCGCACTCGGCGCTGGGTGACCGCACGCCGAACGAGCTGAGCGCAGAGCTTGGCATAGGCATACGCGGCATTCCCGAGGAACGCCGTCTCGATCTGCTGCTCATGGATCTGCCGAACGGAGGCGGGCAGCGCATCGTGCAGAAGAACGGCATCGAAGCCGTAGGCACCACGTTTATCGCCAGCTGGATCGGCCCGCATATCGGTTACACGGTTCTAGTGCGGCTGGATCCGACCGACATGGGCACGATCCACTGCTTCGACCCATCTGACGGCGCGTATATCGGCGCAGCCATTGCCGAGGAGCTGTTCGGCATCGAGCGACAGCAGATCGCAGCGGCATCGAAAGCGGCGCAGCGCGCCATCGACCGCACCGCACATCGCGAAATTGCCGATATCAAGAAGCGGTATTCGCAGCAGCGACTGGCTGCTGCCATCGCTTCTGGCGAGCAGCTGCCCGACAGCGTCGTAATCCAGCTGCCGCATATGCGCCGCGTCGCTGAGATGACAACTGAACAGCAGGCCGAGCTTGACGCGGCGACAGACGAGATCCTCGCGGCGCCGGCGCCGAAGCAGGATGCCGATGTGGCCGAAGCGGATGCGCGGTTCGCGCGCTGGCACCAGCTCGACCAGGCCATCAAGTCCGGCGAAGCCATCAGCGAACAGGAGCGCGGCTGGCATCGCACCTACCACCTTGACCCCGAATGCCAGGCCTATCTGGCGATGATCGAAGACTTCGGAGAGGAGGCGGTGCTGCGAAAGGCGGGCTAGCAGCCCACCGAAAAACGAAACGGCGGCACCGAATGCCATCGGGCCGCCGCTACTCACACCAGAAAACGAGAGAGAAAATGAAGCACGAAATCGTTCTTGTCAACAACGTCAAGCGGACCCTGCAGGCAGCCACGGCTTTGACACAGCCCGGCACCGAGCAGCGAATCTGCATCTGGCATGGTCCGGCCGGCCTTGGCAAGACTACGGCCGCCGAGATCCTCACCACCAAGCAGCAGGCCGTTTATGTGCGCGCCCTGGCTGTTTGGACACCGACCGCCATGCTAGCGGCGATCTGCGCCGAGCTGCAGATCAACGATAACTGCACCCGCAAGTGGCAGATGGTGCAGAACATCATGCGCTCACTGGAGGAGCGGCCGCGCCCCATCATCGTAGATGAGGCAGACCACATCGCCGGCGATCCGAAAAACATCGAGACGTTGCGCGATGTGCATGACATGTGCGGCGTGCCGATCGTGCTGATCGGCATGGAAGGCCTGGTCAAATCGCTGCGCCGGCGGCCCCAGGTGGCCCAGCGCGTCGGCGCCGAGATCATCTTCCAGCCCCTCAACCACGCTGATGCCACCCAGGTGGCCAAGCAGCTGTGCGAGGTGCAGCTGGCCGAGGATCTGATCGACAAGCTGTTCAAGGCCAGCCAGGGCTCAATCCGCTCCTTCAAGGTCGGCCTTGCCAGCATCGAGCAGCGCGCCAAGACCCTGCAGCTGCCGGTGATCGGCACGAAGGAATGGGGCGACAAGCCCTTCTTCTTCGCGCAATCGACTGCACGCGGTATCGCCAAGGCCGACGATGCCCCCGCGTCCGGCAGCCTGACGGTGGCGGCATGACCAAGCGCAAGCCATTCAAGACCCGGCGGCCGATCTGCCGCCGGGAGTCCATCCGGGGTGATGCCTGGAAGGTGATCCGTATCCGACGCGTGTTCACGCTGCAGGATATTGCCGATGCCGTAGAGGCCGATACCCGCGTGGTCGGCCTGTACATTCGCTCGCTCTGCAAGACCGGCGTTCTACGCCAGACGATCAAGCGCCGCGGTCGCGAGATCGGCGTCTTCAACACCTATCGGATCGCCAAGGATCTCGGCCCCATCGCGCCGCAGGTCTGTGCCGATGGCCGTTCCTATGACCCGAACGGCAAGAAGTTCATCGAGCTTCTCAAGGAGGGTGCATGAGCCAGCAGCAGGAGTCCGACTGGGTCGCCACGCTGCGACAGGCCGCAGCGAGCACCAGCCAGAAAGTTGCGGGCCAGGCGATCGGCTATTCGGCCTCTGTCGTCAACCAGGTGCTGAAAGGCACCTACAAGGGCGATTTAAAGGCCGTTCAGGACGCGGTTGAAGGCAAGTTCATGGCGATGACGGTGCAGTGCCCCGGCTTCGGCATGGAGATCTCCAAGTCAGTCTGCGCGACCGAGCAACGCCGGCCGCGCAGCTTCACCAGCCCGATCCGCATTCGCGTCTACAAGGCCTGCCGCAATGGCTGCGCCCATAGCCGGGTCGGCCAGGAGAAAGGGGCGGACAATGCTGCGTAGAACCATAGTTCTGCTGCAGGAGGCCTTTGCCGATTACCTGGCACAGGGCCGACTGCCGACTGCCGAGGCCGTCGCCGGCACCGCGAAGCTGCTGCAGGGGATGGCCGATGCCATCGACAAGCACTGCCGCCTGCTGCCGTTCCAGGCGGATGCCAACGACAACGGGGCGCCGCTCTACTCGGCACCCTTACACGAAGAGCTGGTCGATGTTGCGGACTGGTTCTCGAAAGCGGCCCGCGACGGGGCGCCGATCGAGATGGACCGCCAGGCGCTGGCGATGTTCTCGCTTGCATTCCGCAACATGGCATTCCGCTCGCGCTCGATGGAGCGTCTGCTGGATCTGCCTAACTGCGGCCCGCGTCCTGACACGGCGGGCGGCGTAGTGCCACGCGTCGCGCGCATGAGCATCGAGCAGCAGCTGCGCCAGGCAGGCTGGCAGGCCGTCACTCCGCTCGGTGAGGCCGGCGTCACACTCTCCACGGATGCGTGACGATGAGCGCTCCTCTGCAACTGTCCAGCGTCCAGGTGTCGTCGCGTCGTCAGACGCGGCGGCACCGCCGCCGCGGCCGCGTCGCAGTCATTCTGCTGCTGATGCTGCTGATCGGCCTGGTCGGCTCGATCGCGGTGCCATTCGCCGGCGTCGTCGGCTGCGGCATCTACCACACCTTTCCCAATCCATTCACTGCCCGGAGTGCGTGACATGACTGAACATAGCAAGATCGAAGTGCCCGCCGGCTTCATGCTCGATAGCCGCGGCGCGCATGTGCCCGAGGGCAACGTCCGCCCTATCGACAAACTGGAAGATCAGCTCGTCCGCAAGATCCACGGCTTTGGCCAGGATCTATCAGACCAGATCGCGCGCTTCTTCGGCCACACCATCGACGATATCGACGCCTTTCTTGAGCTGCTGGCCGAGAAGTACAACGCCAAGCCGCGCGGCAAGAAGGGAAACATGACCTTCACCAGCTACGATGGCACGCTCAAGGTGCAGGTGCAGGTGGCCGAACACATCGCATTCGGCGCCGAGCTGCAGGTTGCCAAGCAACTGGTCGATGCGTGCCTGACCCGCTGGAGCGGTGGATCCGATCCAAAATATATCGCTGTGGTGAACAACGCCTTCAACGTTGACAAACAGCAGAACGTCAACCGCCAGGCGCTGTTTGCCCTGCGGAAGCTGGAAATCGCCGATCCCGAATGGAACGAGGCCATGCGTGCCATTGCCGACGCCGTGCGCGTGGTCGGGTCGAAGATGTATGTCCGCATGCACCGCCGTGCGAATGCCCAGTCGCGCTGGCGCCTGGTGCCCATCGATCTTGCTGCGGTCGAGCGGGCATAGGAGGCGAGCATGGAGCGACCCGTACACTACGATCTCGAAACGATGGCGGCGCAGCTGCGCGAGAAGGCCAGGGCCAATGCCGCGCGGGCCATCGAGGGCGCACGCAGGGAGAGCGACGAAACCAGCGCCCAGTTTGTCACCATGCAGAGCGATCTGGATGAGATCCTGATCACTATGCACCTGGGCCTTGCCAAGTGGCTCAACGAGGGGCGTCCGGCAGAACAGATGGTTTCTGTTTTCGGCCATGTGGCAGCTGTGTTCACAGCGAATGTGCTGGCGAATTTTCCCCAGCAAGCGGCCCACGCGGCGTTTCACGCGCAGTTCAGCCGGACGATGCGTGCCGCTCTTCGCGGCCGGGATGGCAACGGTGCCACCGTCTCGCGTGCCGAGTTCGTTCCTCTGGTCGGGGGCAACGGATGAGCGAGCATCGCGGAATTTACTGGAGCGATGAAGCGGGCCGGCTGCAGAACTACACGGTCGCCACCAAGGCGAACGGGCATGCGGTGGTTAAGATCGAGCTGGTAATCGCCGATCCGTTCCGCCTGGGCATGCTTCTGCAGGAGCTGCAGACAATCAAGCAGCAGCAGGGCCGGCCAGATATCAGCTCAGAGCCTGTGCCGCGGCCGCGGCGTTCGCGTCACCAGCTGTCGTCGGCGGGTGGCCAGCTGCTGCTGTCGCCACCACGGAAAGGTCACCGCGATGAGTGACGAGACTTTCCCGCGCTGTGAACCTCACCAGGCGAGCTTTCACCTGGTCGCCAAGGTTGATGGCCCGACTGGTCCGCAGCGGCTCGCGGTCGAGCCGAACGAGCTGCTCGCGTGGGTCATTACGGCTGCGCAGTTCGACGGCCGCTTCCATCGTCAGCTGCAGCAGCAGCTTGCGGCGCTTCCCATCACCGAACCGCGGAGCTGATCATGTCCGACCGCGTTATCATCAATGCCGTTCTTGCCCTCAGTGCCTTCCGTCGCAAGGGTGATGATCCGAAAGAGCAGATGCGTGCCGATGCCCAGGCCGGTCTGCTGCGCCTGTTGCGCGGCAAGCCCGATGTGCTCCGCCACTCCGATCCCGACAGCTGCATCAACCTGCTGTTTGCGGTGCTGGATCACTGCGAAGCGGAAGGCATGACACATCGCGCGCTGGCCGACGCATTCAACGAGCATGCGGAGTCTGGCCGCCGCGCGCAGCAGCTGGCCACCGCGCGGGAGCTGCGCGCATGAAGGGCGATGCAGCACCGTTCCAGGCCTTCCTCGATCGTCGCGCGAAACTGCGTGGCGTATGGCATGGCCTGGTCGTTCTGGGCAAGGCCGGGCTGATCATCGCCGCCTGCCTGGCTATGGTCGAAGCCATCGACCGCTATGAGTCGGTCCGCAATCTCTTTGCCGAGATCGTCTATCCGGTCGCGCGCTGGTTCCTGTTTCCTTGCGCCGCGACGATGGGGATCTGGGCAGGGTGCCGCATTTCGGCATTCTTGTTTGGTGTCCCGTCGAATGCCTGGCGTGGACTGATCACCATCAACAACTCCTGCGAGATCAATCATGGCCGCTGATCGAAAGAAACTGATCGCGGCGATCCATGTCGCCAAAAACAAGAAAGGCATCAGCGAGGACGACTACCGCGCGATGTTGCGAAACGAGTTTCAGGTTGCCAGCAGTACGGATCTGGCCGTGCCCCAGCTCGGCGCGCTGCTGACCAGGATCAATGGCGGCAAGCGCTTCCGCGAAGCATCTGGCAAGGCATACGTGCGAAAGATCTTCGCTGTCTGGGGCGAGATGTGCCGGCAGGGCATACCTGACAGCCGAAATCGCACAGCGCTGCTCGCCTTCGTGAAGCGGATGACGAACAAGGACGATCCCGAATGGCTGACACCAGCCGAGGGTAACCGCGTGATCGAAGCCCTTAAGGACTGGCAGGAACGCGCCCTGGCTAAGCAGGCGGAGGCGACGAATGCCGCCGCTTCGTGAGGACGATCCCTACCGCGCCTGCAGCGTCTGTGGCTGCACATGGGACAAAGCATGTCTCGACCCGGCAACCGGCCTCGGTTGCTACTGGGTCGGCCCACATCTCTGCAACGTCTGTCAACGCGCCGCGCCGAACATCTGCGACAGCTGTGACGGCAACCCGAAGGGAAAGGCTAAAGCATCATGACGATCTCGACTGAACAACGGCCGCAGGATCCGCGCGCCGCGCAGTATGACCGCAAGGATCTCTGGGTGGTGTTCGACAGCCCGTCCGATTATCCGGGCCGTGTCGTCGCCCGTCGCTATGAACAGACGACGCGACCGCCGCGCCATGAACCTGCCTTCGAGCCCACCACCGAGAAGGTTGTTGCGGCGACGATAGAGGAAGCGCGCCGCGCAATTCCGGCCGGTCGCGGCCAGTTCCCGCGACTGCCGAACGATGCCGCCGAGGTCGCGGAGGTATGGCTGTGAGCAAGCACCATAGCTGCGCCATCCCTGGCTGCAATCACATGATCCCGGCTTCGCGCCTGATGTGCCGTGATCACTGGTTTGAGGTGCCGGGCCCCTTGCGCCATGCCATCAACTCCACCTGGAAGAACGGCGAGATCGGCGCGTATCGCAGAAACGTCGAAGAGGCGGTGCGTGTCGTATCTGGCACAGAGCCGGCAGCAGAACCCGAGGCGGAAGATGCAGCCGACTGACACCACCGGCCAGTCGTGGCCCTTCACTGGCCTGCGGCCCCTCAGCTATGGGGTGATCATGGCGGATCCGCCGTGGCGCTTCGATCTGAGAAGCGCCGCTGGCGAGGAGAAGAGTCCGCAGGCGCAGTATGCCTGCATGCCGCTGGATGAGATCAAAGCGTTGCCTGTCGCCCAGCTGGCGGCACGGGATTGCCTGCTGTGGCTCTGGGCTACTTTCCCAATGCTGCCTCAGGCCATCGACACGATGAGCGCATGGGGCTTCCGGTATGTCACCGGCGGCGCCTGGCACAAGAAAACCGTTCACGGCAAGACGGCGTTCGGAACCGGATATGTCATGCGGAGCGCCGCAGAGCCGTTCCCGATCGGCAAGATCGGTGCGCCGTCAGTGGTCAGCAAGTCTGAGCGCAACCTGATCGAGGCGGAAGTGCGCGAGCACAGCCGGAAGCCAGACCAAGCTTACGATGTGGTCGAGCGGCTTTGCCCGAAGGTGCTCTGCTGCGAGCTGTTTGCGCGCCAGCTGCTGCTGCGGCCGCACTGGTTCCACTGGGGCAACCAGGCCGACAAGTTCGGATCAGCAGCATGACGACGGCCCAGGGCACTGCGCTGCCGGCGGCGCTGGCGAACATTGCGGAGATCGCCGGCCGTGAAGCTGCATTGCGGCTGGCATTCAAATACGGCGGAAGCCGCGTTTACATTCCGAAGAAATACCTGGGCAGCGATATCGCGCAGCTGCTTGGCAATGAGTCGGCCCGCGCACTGGCGAAACACTATGGCGGAGAATCCATCTCGATCCCGATCGGCAAAAAGGCTCTGGCCTTCTGGCTGGCCGAACAGGGTCAGGCAGTGGAAGAGATCGCCCGGACCTTGCGCGTAGATCG
This sequence comes from Ferrovibrio terrae, assembly GCF_943371255.1. Lineage (GTDB taxonomy): Bacteria > Pseudomonadota > Alphaproteobacteria > Ferrovibrionales > Ferrovibrionaceae > Ferrovibrio > Ferrovibrio terrae_B. Next base: position 13,859 of record NZ_CALRUC010000002.1, read on the forward strand.
CACCACGGTGCATCGTTGGTTCAGCAGGCGCATGGACAGCCTGCAGCTCAAGCTTTTCGCTTAAGCTTCGTGTGGCGCGTGCCACACTCAATAGAATGGTGACGATCAACCATTCTCGGCGCCATGAACGCGCCAAAGCAGATACTCGTTCCAGCCGATTTCCGCAATACCAGCCTGCCGGTCACCGCGGCGGATATCGATAAGACCTGGCGCACGCTATACGGCGAGTGCAGCGGGCAGAGCTTCGACTGCAAGATCGCCACCTGCTGGACGATCCGCAACCGTGTCACGCTCGATCTGTGGAAGGATGGCAAGGCCGACTGGTGGGGGGAAGGCTTCGTCGCTATCTGCATCAAGAAATGGCAGTTCACCTGCTGGATGGATCACAACGCAGAGCGCATTGCCATCGCAACGCTGGGCGATGCAGCTGCCCAGGAGTGTATGCTCGCCACCCTTGCTGTGATGAAGGGCCTGTTCCCCGATCCCACCGCGGGCGCTACCCACTATTTCAATCCTAAAATCGCTCGTACGCCTGACTGGGCGATCGGCCGCACGCCGGTCTGCGCCATCGACGGGCATAGCTTCTATGTCGGCGTCGAGCCCGGCGATCCCAAGTACACAAAACCGAAAACCTGAGGGGGTGTCATGCTCAACACGTTGATGCAGTCCAAGGCTCTGCGCCTGGTGATCTATAACGGCCTTCTGGCGCTGGCCACCTTCCTCGGCTTCGATATGGCGCCGGAACAGGCGAACGAATATGCCGAAGCCATCCTCACGCTGGTTCCGCTGCTGATGGCAGGTGGTTCTGCCGTCATCATCAAGATCAAGGGCAAGCCGGCCGTACCCCCGGCCGCCACTGTTCTGGCTCTGCTGCTGCTGCCGTCGATGCTGCTTCTGGCGGGCTGCGGTGCCCAGCTGCTGGCTACGCCCATTGCCCAGACGCCAGGCCAGCGGCTGATTGCCATCACCAGCGATTACACCACCGCCCAGGATTACATGCTGGCTTACGCGAAGAGCGAGGCTTCAAAGCCGGCTGTTGTCGTGTACCTCAAGGCATTCGACCGCGCGGCGGTGGCTGCCCTGGATGATGCCCGCGATGCGCTCAAGACCGGCGACAACCTGTTGATCGCTGCCGCCCTGGGCGCCGCCGCCTCGGCCGTCGAATCATTCTGGACTGAGATCGCGGTGAGCGGGATCCTGCCGACTCCTCCGCCGCGTGGCTTTGCCCAGCTGCCCGCCAACTATCTGCCGGAGGATTAGCCCGTGAACATCCAGAGCATTCTCAACAGCCCGATCACGTTGCTGATCATCCGCCTGGCTGTCGCAGCGGCCGCAGGCAACGAAGCCGCCAGGAAGAGAATTGCGCTGGTGGAGCTGCTGGTGAAAGAGCAGCGCGACGCTACGCCGGCGGAAGAGGCCGAGCTGTTCGACGCGATGCACGAGAAGAGCGACGAGATCCAGTCGCTGTGACATGACCGACGTTGCCGACGACGCCCAGCGCAGCGAACAGACATTCACCGACGCCGCGCTCAAGCAGGTGCGGCGCCCGCTTGTTTGCGAGAGCGATCCCGATCCGCGCGACTGCGCGGATTGCGGCAATGCGATTCCGATCGAGCGTCTGCGCGCCTGGCGCATCGCCGTCCGCTGTGTGCAGTGCCAGGTATTGAGAGACGGGAGAAGCCTGTGACGCTCGAAGACATCAAGGAATGGGCCGCCATTGGCAACTTAGTCATGCCAATCGTGCTGGGCGGAATCATCCTCTGGCTCAACAAGTATTTCGTGCCGCGCGAAGAGCATGGTGAAACCGTTATCCAGCTGAAGGCGGCGCTGACGGCGCTGAGCGAGCGACAGCAGGGACAAGCCGAGCGACTCAACAACGGTGATGCAAGGTTCGGCGCTATCGAGCTGCGGATCGCTGCGCTGCCCACCAGCGGCGAGATTTCCGATCTGCGCGTGGGCATGGAGCGGCTCGCCGGCGATCTGCGGGTGAGCCAGGAGCAATACGAAGGTATCCGGGCACTGTTCGACATGGTGCGCGGGCATATGGCCGTGATCGATGACCATCTGCGGAGGCAGTCCTAATGAAACTCGACCAGACTTTCAGCGAGCATCGACGCCTCGCCATCCTGCGCGTGCTTGCGATGGCGCCGGGGTATCGCGCCAACTGCTCGATCCTCGAAGGTGCTGTAAACCGCGTAGGCGTTGATAGCACGCGAACCCAGATACGCAACGAGATGCGCTGGTTGTCGGAGCAGGGCCTGGCGACCCTCGAAGAGGATCTCGCGCCTTACCTGGTCGCCGTCGCCACGACCGACGGTATCGCCGTCTCGCAGGGCAAGATTATGCGGATCGGCGTGCAGAAGCCCGCGCCTACCGACCGCGGCTGAGCGATAGCGGCATGGGAAAGAAGGGCATCATCGACACGCTGCCGGAAGAAACACGGCGACTGCTGCAGGGCTTGCGCGACCGCGGCCACACCATAACCGCGATCCATGAAAAGCTGCTTGAGCTTGATGTGGAGGTTTCCCGCGGCACCGTTGGGCGCTGGGTCAAGGATTACGATGAGCTGGGCGAAGAGCTGGCTGAAATCCGTGCAGCCGCCGAAGGACTGATGAAGCCCATCATCGAGCGCGGCGGCGATGACCGCACCTCACGGCTGAATATCGAGCTGATGCAGGCGCTGCTGTTCAAGCTGAGCAACGCGGCCCGCGGCGGCAAGATCGCGATAACCCCGCAGGACATGATGTTCCTGAGTCGGGCCACGAAAGACCTGCAGGCCGCCATCAAGGCAATCTCCGATGCCGCCCTGGTCGAGATCAAGGTGCGGCGCGAACTGCAAACAGATCAGGCGAAGAAGCTGGCGGCGGCGGCGCCGAAAGCTGGCCTCAACAAAGACCAGGTTGCATTCATTCGCGCGGAGATCCTCGGCGTAGACGTGGACAAGGGCGAGGCTGGCAATGGATGACAGTGTCCTTGCCGATGTGGACGTGGTCGAAGCGACGGTAGAATCCGTGGTGCCGCTTGAAGGCGGCGAGCGCGTTGCTGCGCTAAAAATTGTGGAAGAGATCCAAGCCGGCCGCTCTGGTCGGCTTCTGCTTCCCGAGCAGGTGCCGAAGATTCTGCTTCCCTACCAGGCGGAATGGCACCGCGACCAGGCGCCAATTCGCATCTGCGAAAAAAGCCGCCGTATCGGATACTCCTGGGGCGCGCTGGCTGCTGAGGCTGCAATCGAGGCATCGGCCGCACCGGACGCCGGTGGCATGGACCAGTTTTACATGGGCTATAACATGCTCATGGCTGCCGAGTTTATCGGCGATGCCGCGTTCTTTGCCCGCGCCTATGGTATGGCGATCTCGAATATCGATGTGTGGAAAGAGACGATCGTTATCCGCGATGAGAGACGCGATATCGTCACGTACAAAGTGCAGTTCGCCAGCGGGCACAAGATCGAGGCGCTGAGTTCTAATCCGCACAACTGGCGATCTCGCCAGGGTCATGCACGCATTGACGAAGCCGCCTTCCATAAAAACCTCAAGGAAGTGGTCAAGGGCGCTCTCGCCTTCAAGATGTGGGGCGGCCGAATCGATGTCGTCTCGACGCATAATGGTGAGGACAACGATTTCAACGAGCTGTTGAAAGACGTGAAGGCGAAGAAGCTGCCGTGGTCTCTGCATCGCATTACGTTTGATGATGCGTTGCGCCAAGGCTTCTATAAGCGTGTCTGCCTGGTGAAGCTCAAGAAGCCCTGGTCCCAGTCTGACGAAGACGATTACCGCGCCGCCACCTATGCCGACTATCCATCCAGCGATGACGCCCAGGAGGAATTGGACTGCATCGCCAAGCGTGGATCTGGTGCTTACTTCACGCGCATGCTGATCGAGTTCTGCCAGGAGGACGGCATCCCTGTGATCCGGTTCAGTCAGCCGGCGGAGTATGTCCTCGATCAAGACCGCGCGACGATCGCGGCTAAATGGATCGCCGATGTGCTCAAGCCGCTGATCGACGCGATGCCGGGCAAGCGTACAGTGTTCGGTCAGGACTTCGGACGAGACGGCGATCTCTCCGTTGTTTGGCCTCTGCAGCAGATCGCACCATTGAAGTGGCGCACGCCGTTCATTCTCGAAATGCGGCGCATTCCTTTCGATGTACAGCGGCAGGTGGTCAAGTTCTTGCTCGAAGAGCTGCCGCTGTTCCATCACGCGAAGTTCGATGCTCGTGGTAACGGCCAGAGCCATGCCGAGGCTGCGCTGCAGCTGCGCGGACCGCAGCAGATCGACTGTGTCATGGCTACGCCGCAGTGGTATGCCGAATGGTTCCCCAAATACCGTCAGGCTTACGAAGACCAATCGATCATCGTTCCCAAGAGTGAAGACGTGATCGCCGACCACCGTTCAGTGGTGTTGGTCAAGGGTGCGCCCAGTATGAGCGACAAGCGGACAAAAGGTTCCGATGGCGAAGGCCGGCATGGTGACTCTGCTATTGCTGGCTTGCTTGCCTGGGCGGCGACGCAGACCGAAGGGCAGCCGGCTTTTGGCGTCACTATCGAAGACAACCAGGCGGACGATTACGAGAGCGAGCGCAGCTCTGTATTTGGTCTGCTGAGCGGGAGAACGCGGTAATGAGTATTTTTCAGCGCTTTAAAGCAGCGTTCAAATCACCCGAACCTGCCACGCAGTTCCGTGAAGCTGCCGGCAAGACGATTGATGCCGATGAGGACAACTGGCGCCCGCTGACGGAAGACGCCCGCCGCGACCTGTCGCCGGTCACCCAGCGGCGCATGCAGGAAATCGCCGTGCACCTGTGGGAGCGCAACCTGATCGCCCGGCAGATCATCGAGCTGCCCGTCGCCTATCTGCTTGCAGAAGGCGTGACGGTGAAGGTTGCTGACGAAGAGGCATCGGACTGGCTGCGGCTGTTCTGGCGCGATCCGATCAATCGCATGGCCCAACGCATCGAGCAGATGGTGCGCGAGCTGTCGCTTTTCGGTGAGCAATGCTTCCCGGCCTTCGTGAACGAGATGAACGGGCATGTCCGCATCGGCGTGCTGGATCCGAGTCTGATCGAACAGGTGATCATGGATCCTGACAATAGCGCGCAGCCGATTGGCATCGTGACTGCTCGTGACCGTAAAGGACGACGCCGGCGATATCGCGTGATCGTTAATGGCGACGAAAATGTTTTCTCGAAGAACACGCAGACCATCCGGCAGCAGTTTGCCGATGGTGAATGTTTCTATTTTGCCATCAACCAGCTGTCGGCCGGCCGCCGCGGCCGCTCCGACATTCTGGCGCAGGCCGACTGGGCGGACGCCTACGAAACATTCCTGTTCCGCGCCATTGATAGGTCGGATCTGCTCAACTCGTTCATCTGGGATGTAAAGATGAACGGCGCGACGCAAGACCAGGTCGAGGAGCGCGCTAAGAAAATCCTGCCGCCGAAACCGAACAGCGTCCGCGTTCACAACGACAGTGAGGAGTGGAAGGCCGAGACACCGGATCTCAAGGCTGCGGACAACCAGCAGCTGGCGCGGCTGTTCCGCAATCACCTGCTTGGTGGCAGCGCCATCCCGGAACACTGGTTTGGTGGCGGCGGCGATGTAAACCGCGCAACCGCCGGCGAGATGGGCGAACCCACCTTCAAGACGTTCAGCATGCGCCAGGCGGCGGTGAAGAACATCCTGACCGAGATCTGCACCTATGTGGTGCGCTGCCGCCTGCAGCGTCTGTACGGTGCCAATGCGGACAATATCGCGCAGCAGCTGGCCGAGGACGATTATCAGGTTGGCATCGAGTTCCCTGAAATGACAGCGCGCGATACCACGTCCTACGCCGCTGCGCTGGCCCAGGTGGTGATCGCCTGTGCCACCGCCATCGACCGCCATCTCATGACCGAGGAAACCGCCGTTTCGATCATCGGCGCCATTGCCGGCCGGCTCGGCGTTCGCATCGATCCTTCCGAGGAATTACGGAATGCGCGCGAAGCCAGGACCGCGCGTGAGGAAAACGATGTGTTTGCGGATCCGCCGCCGGATGATTCCGGCGACGATGCCGACGAATGACCGACAAGGAAAAAGGCAAGGCCTTTAAGGCCGAGCGCCAGCGCCAGGTGAAGCGTGGTGTCGCCATCCAGAAAGACGCTGCCGAGGAAGTGACGCGGCAGCTGCGGGCTGCAGACCAGAAGATCCGAGCTGAGATGGCTGGGCAGCCCAGCGATTACAAGCAATGGTATCTGCCGCGCCTGCAGCAGGCCATTCGCCAGGCGATCGATGAGCATGGCGCCGCCGCCACCGCTGCCGTGACGAAAGGTGCCGATGCCGCATGGCAGGCCGGTATAGACCTGGTTGACAAACCTCTCGCCGCCGGCGGCATCGATCTTGTTGGTAAGCTGCCAGCGATTGATCGTGACCAGCTGCTGGCGATGAAAACCTTTATGACCGGTCGCATGGAAGACGTGACGGCCACCACGATCAACCGGATCAACGGCCAGCTCGGCGCCGTGATCATCGGCGCTCAGTCGCCGGGCGATGCAGTCAACGAGATCTCGCGGCACATCGAAGGCGGCCGCGGCCGCGCGATCGGGATTGTGCAGACCGAAGTGGGCCGGGCCTATGAAGCAGCAAGCCAGCAGCGCAAGGAACAGGCCGTCGAGGAAGTGCCCGAGCTGCAGAAGCAATGGCGCCGATCAGGCAAGCGCAACAGCCGGCCGAGTCATGACCTGGCGGACGGCCAGATCCAGGCCGTGGACCAGCCGTTCATGGTTGGCGGCACGGCGATTATGTATCCGCGTGACCCGAAGGCACCCATAAAGCACACCGCGCGTTGCGGCTGCACATCGCTGCCTTACATGGCATCGTGGGAGGTGAAGCATCCGCGCGAAAAACCCTTCACCGCCGATGAGCGCATGGCGAACCGCAACAAGCGCGACGTGGCGGATCTGCGCGCGGCCGACTACAGCGACTGGGCCGGCAAGACCATCGACCGTAAGCGCCACGCCACCGGCGAGATCCGCACGGTGGCGCAGTTGCCGGAGAGCGTGACAAAGAAACTGGCGCCGCGCGGCATAGCGCCGATGGGTACCGATATCGTGATCGGAGATCGCCAGCTGCTGCATATGCGACGTGAGCTGCATGTGAAGCGGAAGGCCGACGCGCTGCCGATGGATCTGTTGCGCTCTCTGCCTGATCGGCTGGCGCAGCCGCGTGCGATCATGCTCGATCGCCGCGCCAAAGAGCCGACGCTGGTGTTTGTGATCAAGGTTTCCGGCCAGGCCCGGCTGGCGCGTGTGGTGGTGAAGCTGGGCGACATGGATCGCCGGATGGCACACAAGCGCGGTAACATCATCGTCACCGGCAGCCTGGTCGATAAAGCCGACCTGGCCGATGGCAACGCCTACGAGATCTTGCTGGGGAAGCTGTAGCCTGCCGGCGAGGGACGCAACTCCCCTCGAAACCCACATGCAGCGGCCGGATCGCTCCGGGCCGAAGGTGGGCCGGTCGCCCTGACGGGCCACCGGGATCAAGCCGGTTTCAGATCACGCCGGCAGGCAGCTCTAATTTAGGGCCGTTTGAGCCGGGGTTAAAGGGGCTATTTCTGGGCAACGGATTCGATGGCGATGCCGTACTCGGGATCCAGGAAGGTACCGCCCAGGGACATGCTCCATTCCCGGAAAGCCAGCCGGTTGTTGTCGGGCGGCAGCAGGCGGCCATTCAGCACCGTCTCGCCGCCGGCCTTGAGGCCGATGATGGTCCGCCCCAGGGCGTCGGCGGCAGTAATCGATTTGGTATCGGTCTTGAGCCTGGCGCCACAGCCCAGGTCGAACACCACCACGACATTGGCGCGCTCGGCCGTCTCGTATGCCCTGGTGAATGTCACGCGCCAGGCCCGGATCTGGCCGCCAGGCACCGCGGCCGCAAAGGCTGCCTTGGCGGCGGGCACCAGGCTGTCGAGCTGCTGTTGCCCCGCCAGGCGGTTCTGGTCGCCTGTGGCCGCGCGGTAGCGGTCCCGGTATTCGCTGATGGTCCGGCAGAACGCCTGCTGTTCGGCCGGCAGGGTGGGCTTCTCCTCCCCGCAGGCGGCCAGGATCAGCGGCAGGAGCAGGAACGGCAGGCGGCGCATCGTCGGTTTCCCCTATGGCGCGGTCGAGATGGCCGGGAGTATCCGGGGCACCGCCGGCCGGGACAACCCAGAGAGGGCGGTAAAAAGGAAATGGCGGTTTTCCGGCAAACAGATTTGCGGGCGGTTTTAAGGCCCGCTGGCGCGTGGTGAGCCCCTGTCCGCGGTGGTTTTAGCCCGAAGCTTTTAAACGCGTTTTTAAACGCCTCTGGCGGCCCGACAGGGCCATTCGTGGCCCTGGGCGAGGGGCGCAGGGGCGTCTCGGGTCAATCGGCAGGTTTTCAGGGTGGGGGTGGCGCCCGCCACCCTGCTTCGGTCCAGGGGTGGTCGGTACGGTCGGCCGGCATGATGACGCAGGCCACCGGCCCGCGCAACCCACCTTCGGAACAAGGACCGAAACGATGGCCGAAAAGAAACTGTCGGCGGCTGAAGCCGCCAAGCTCGTTCACCGGCTGGTGCCCCAGCTCGGCAAGGACGGCAAACCCACCGGCGAGATGGACAAGGCGCCGGTCACCGAGGCGGAAGTGCTGAGCTTCCGTGAAGACGGCAACGCCGTGATCGTCGTGACGATCGCCGGCGAAAAGCTGTTCGGCGAGCTGAAGGGCGAAAAGAAGTGAAGCCCGCGATCCCTGCCGCCGGCCTGGTCGGTCTGATTGCCCTGCGTGAAGCGGCGGCGGGATCGTATCAGGATCTGCTGGAGCGTGTGAGCGCTGCAGTCCGGCTCAAACTCAGGATCGATATCGGCCGCGAAGTCTGGCCGTTCGTTCCCGCCCTCTTTCCCGACAGCATCATCGTCAGCGTGGATGGCAAATACTGGCGCTATTCCTATGTGGTCGGCGATGCCGGCGATGTCGCCCTGGGCGAACCGCCGATGCAGGTCGAGGAATCCTTCCAGCCTGTCGGCACCGCGAAGCCGGCGTCGCGCGGCGTTTTCATCGAGGCCATCGGCGGCGATGCCGTGCCGGGTTCGCGCTATCTGATCCGCGTGATCCGTGCCGGCCTGTCTGGCAACAGCAATTACTACCCTGACGGCGTGCTGCGCGAAGCAGTGCCGCTGTTCGAGGGCGCCCGCGTTTTCGTCAAGTCGGATGATGAGCATCTCGCCGGCAAGGGCAAAGACGTGCGGAACCTGTTCGGCAAGATCTCTGCGCCGCGTTTCGTGGAAGGCAAAAAAACCGACCAGGGCGAGATCCACGCTGAGCTGCAGGTGATCGAACCTGAAGGCGCGCTCGGCGTGAAGCTGCGCGAGGCGCACGCCCGCAATATGACCGACCTGTTCGGTTTCTCCATTGACGCGATGGGCGGCGCCCGTGCCGCCGTTCGCGGCAACCAGAAGATCCGCGAAGCCACGCGGTTCACCAAGGTTCACTCCGTTGACCTGATCGTCGAACCCGGCGCAGGCGGCGGTGTGATCCGTCTTATCGAAGCCAAGGCAAACGACCCCGAGGAGGGCGAGGACATGCTGCGTTCCAATATGATCACCTTTATCGAGGCCAAGAAGCCCGCGCTGCTGGCCGGCGTCGATAAGGACAAACTCACCGACGATGAAGTGCTGGCCAAGTACAACGAGGCCCAGCGCATCGATCAGCCGCTGCAGTCCGGCATGACGCAGGAGCAGCTGAACGAGGCCATCCGCCTCACCGAGGCGCGTTCCTATGCGCGCAGCACCGTCGCCGCGAGCAATCTGCCCGATGCCGCGAAGGACAAGCTGCTCAAGCAGTTCACGGCCGAGGGTGTGAAGTTCACCGAAGCCCAGGTCGATGAGGCCATCAAGGGCGAGCGCGAATATCTCGCGCAGTTCACCGAGTCCGGCCATGTCAGCGGCCTGGGTGACGGCGCCTTCGATGTGAAGGCCGGTGAAACGCGGCCGCAGAAGGTGGCCGACATGCTCGACGCCTTCTTCGATCCGGCGCACAAGGATCACAAATACGCGCGGTCGTTCCGCGAGTGTTATGTCGAGATCACCGGCGACAAGCGTGTGACCGGTGCGCTCGAAGATATCGACCAGACGCGCTATACCGAAGCCCTCGCCGGCGCGCAGCTGTCGAACGTGCTGGGCAACGCCCTGCGCCGCCGCCTGATTGCCGACTATCGCGTCCAGACGCCGATGGATATCTGGCGCCGTGTCGCCACGGTCGCCAATGTCAACGACTTCCGCACCAATGAACGGACCCGTTACGGCGGTTATGGCGATCTGCCGGCTGTCGCTGAAAGCGGTTCCTATGATCCGCTGACTTCGCCTGGTGACGAAAAGGCGAGCTACGCGGTGACCAAGCGCGGCGGCACTGAGTCGATCACGCTGGAAATGATCCGCAACGATGACGCCGGCGTGATCCGCCAGGTGCCGGTCAAGCTCAGCCGCGCCGGCAAGCGCACGCTGGGCAAGTTCGTGCTCGACTTCCTGCGGACCAACCCGGTGATCTATGACGGCGTCGCGCTGTTCCACGCAACTCACGGCAATCTCGGTACCACCGCGCTGGGCACGGCACCGGTGGCCGCAGGCCGCCTTGCCATGCTCAGCCAGAAGGAAGCCGGCAGCCTCGAAGCGCTGTCGGTCGGTCCGCGCGATATCCTGGTGCCGTTCCAGCTGGAAGAAGGCGCGGTGGATCTGTTCCGCCGCAACACCAACCAGGATCAGACCTTCCTGCAGAGCCTGTCGCTCAACGTGGTGCCGGTCTGGTATTGGACCGACGCGAACGACTGGGTGCTGTCGGCGGATCCGCTCGACATTCCCGGCATCGAGATCGGCTTCCTCGACGGTAACGAGGAACCCGAGATCTTCGTCCAGGACAATCCCACTGTCGGGTCGATGTTCAGCAACGACAAGCTGACCTGGAAGATCCGCCACATTTATGGCGGCACCGTCACCGACTACCGCGGCTTCTACAAAGCCGTGGTGGCGTAAGGCGGATCCAGCACAATGGCCCTCGGCGATATCCAGGCAATGGTGAATGCGCTGGCGAAGGACGGCGGTGGAGAGATCTCCACCGCCGATCTTGCCCAGGGCATCGCGGCCGCCGTTCAGCGTTACTCGCTGGATCGGCCGTTCCGTGACGTTGCCGATGTTATCGCCGTGGGCACCTTGCTGCCGCTTCCCGAAGCCTACGAGAACGACTTCAGTGTGGTCACGCAGATCGAGGCACCGGCCGGCCAGATCCCGCCTCGCACACTCAGCAGCGAGAGCTGGTATGTGACCGCCACGCCAGCCGGCCCGGAGATCCGCACCCAGGGCGAGATTGGTGCAGTGGGCACCGCGCGCATGCGCTTCACCCGCCGGCATGTCCTGAATGAAGATCAGGACACCATCCCGATTCATGATCGCGAGGCCGTCGCGTGCTGGGCTGCTGCCCTGGTGCTGCAGGGCATGGCCAGCGCGAAGGCGTCTGATCGCCAGGCCACCATTCAGGCGGACAGCGTCGATCACCAGGCCAAGTCGAACGATTACGCCAAGCGTGCCGCTGAAATGCGCCAGGTGTATTACACGCATCTCGGCATCGACCCGAAGCGCCAGGCGCCGGCATCGGCCGTCGCCACCGTGCGTCCGACCGGTCGCCTCGGCCTGCTGCAGCGAGGCGAGGAATGAGCAACTTCAAGATCGCAATGGCGCTGCAGCCTTCTGCGGCGCAGCTGCTGGGCCTGCTGGTCGCTGTGCCGGATATCGCGCGCAAGGAGTTCACGCGCGCCGGCTGGGAAGGTTCGATGCTGCTGCAGCGCGAGACGCAGGAAGAAACACCGACCGGCGTAGGCGCTGGCGGCGGGCTGCGCGGATCCATCATCGCGATCAAGCCTGTGGTCTCGGCGCTGAACATCGAGGCCGGCGCCGGCACCTCGGCCGCGCATGCAATCCCGGTAGAGCTGGGCAGCAAGCCGCACCGTCCGCCTGTGAAGCCGCTGGAAGACTGGGCGCATCTCAAGCTGGGCCTGCCCTATGACGAAGCCGCCGCCGCAGCCTGGCGCATCGCCTCGGCTATCTCGCGGCGCGGCACCAAGCCCGCGCATATGTTCAAACGCGCCTTCGAGCGCAATCGCGGCCAGGTGCAACGGATCTTCGAGAAGGCCGGAGCGCGCGTTCGTGACCAGGCGGGGCGCCGGCGATGAGCACGAACGCGATCCGCAACGCCATCGTGGAGGCTATGGAGACGGTTGGCGCCATCGGCAAGGTGCATCCGTTCGAGCGCTATACCGCCGACCAGAAGAAGCTGGCCGAGATCTATCAGGAAAGCGGCCGTGTGAATGGCTGGTATGTCAGCCGCGGCGCTATGCGTGAAGTCGAGGACAGCGGCGATACCAATATGGAGATCACCGACTGGAAGATCGTCGGCTATCTGTCACTGCTCGATGGCGAACAGAGCGAGCTGGCCTTCGATCTGCTGATTGACCAGCTGCGCGCCGTTTTCCGCAATGACGAGACGCTGAGCGGTGCTGTGTGGCAGCTGGGCGATCCCGATCGCGACGATGAGACTGGCCTGCAGATTGAGCGGCTCGGCCCGGTGCTGTTCTGCGGCGTGCTGTGCCATGAGGCGCGACTGCGATTGACCACGCTTTCAAAAGTTGGCGTCGGCGCCGAAGCCGTGAGCGATCTCAACCTGGTCAACGTGAAATGGGACTGGGCAGATCCGAGCACACAGCAAGGACCGGACGGCAAGACCGACGCAGAAGACAACATCCAAACCGGAGGCGCGTGATGGAACCGAACAAGATCTTAGTGAAGCCCAAGCCCGCGGATGCCCGCGTGCTGGATCCCGACAGCATGCCGCTGCAGCAGCTGCCGGCAGAGGGCAAGGAAGTTATCGACAGCGTCCACTGGCGCCGCTGCGAGCGCCGCGGCGAAGTCGAGATCACGCCGGTGAAGAAGAAGGGGAAGTAAGTCATGACCATCAGCTTCAACCAGATCCCTGGCAACGCGCGCGAGCCGTTCGTCTATATCGAGTTCGATCCCTCGAAAGCTGTCGAGGGCGCGAGCCTCATGCCCTACAAGATCCTTGTTCTGGCGCAGCGCCTTGCCACCGGTGCGGTTGCCGCGCTGACGCGGACCCGCGTTACGTCAGCCAAGCAGGGTGAATTCTACTTCGGCGCCGGCTCGATGATGGCACAGGCACTTGCCAAGATCTTTGCCAACAACGAGTTCACGGAAGTGATCGCCGTTGCGCTCGATGATCTCAATGCCGGCGTCACTGCTACGGGCGCTTTCAAGTTCACCGGTTCACCGACGGCCGCAGGTATTGTTGAGCTGATGGCTGGCGGCCGCAAGGTTCGTATCGGTGCAGCCCAGAGCGCGACGGCCGCCGCGATGGCGACGGCCGCGGTTGCTGCGATCGCCGCCACGCCGGATCTGCCGTTCACTGCGGCGGTGGATGGCGTCGATACCGCGAAGATCAATCTGACGGCGCGGCACAAGGGCACGCTGGGCAATAGCATCGACCTGCGGCTCAACTACTACGATGGCGAAGTGCTGCCGGCCGGTCTTACCGTCCAGCTGACGGCCTTCTCCGGTGGCACTGGCAATCCCGACCTGCTGCCGGCCTTTGCCGTGCTCGGCGATGAGCATTACCAGGTGATCGCGCATCCCTATACGGATCCGGCCAGTCTGATGGCGATCGAAACCGAGCTGGCGGATCGCTTCGGTCCGACCCGGCAGATCGATGGCGTCGCCTTCACGATGTTATCGGGCACGCATTCCGCCTGCGGCACGCTCGGCGATACCCGTAACTCGCCGCACAGCTCGATCCTGGGCGTTTACGGTTCGCCGTCGCCGCCGTGGGAATGGGCCGGTGCATATGCGGCCCGCGTTGCCCAGCGCGGCCAGATCGATCCGGCGCGGCCATATCGCGGCCTGCCGCTTAACGGCATCCTGCCGCCCAAGCAGGAAGACCAGTTCACGCTGGCCGAGCGCAACCTGCTCACCTTCGACGGCATTTCCACCTACACGGTGGATGATGGCGGCATCGTTCGTATCTCTCTGCCGATCACCACCTACAAGACCAACCAGGTGGGCGCCGACGACACGAGTTACCTGCATGTCCGCACCATGCTCACCAACTGCTATCTGCGGTGGGACTGGCGCAACCTCATGCTGCGCAAGTTCGTAGACTTCAAGCTCGCCAAGGACGGCACGGCTTACGGCGCCGGCCAGGCGATCGTCACGCCGAATGTGGCTTTGGCTGAGTCCTACATGTGGTTCCGCCGCATGGAGGAGCTGGGCCTGGTCGAGGACTTCGAGCAGTTCAAGCGCGATGCCCAGGCGGAGATCGATGCCCAGAACCCGAACCGCCTGAACATGTACATGCCGCCGAACCTGGTGAACGGCCTGGATGTGCTGGCCGTGCAAATCGGCTTCCGCAACTGACGAACCGCTGACAGCAGGAGAGCAGCATGACCAAGAACCGCCGCGCCGGCCGCATCTATCTCAAAGTGGATGGCGTCCGCTACGATGCCAAGGGCAGTTTCTCGTACAACCTTGGCGCACCGAAGCGTACCGCAATCGTCGGCGCCGACAAGGTGCATGGCTTCTCGGAAGAGGTGCAGGTGCCTTACATCGAGGGCGAGATCACCGACAGCCCCGACTTCGATCTCCGCAAGTTCACGGAGATCGATGGCGCCACCATCACCCTTGAGCTGGGCAACGGCAAGGTGATCTCCCTGCGCGAGGCCTGGTACGCGGCCGAAGGCAAGGGCGAAACCAAGGAAGCGAATATCGAGGTTCGCTTTGAGGGCCTGGATGCCGAGGAGGTGCGCTGATGACCAACAGCTACACCCTCAAGGTTCCCGTCAAGCACGGTTCCGATGAGATCACCGCGCTCACCTTCCGCAAGGCCAAGGCCCGCGACTTTCGCGAGCTGAAGGTTGGCGGCGACGGTGCGATCCCGATCGGCGACCTGCTGGACCTGGCCGCGCGCCTCAGCGACCAGGCGCCGTCCGTGATCGATGAGCTGGACCCCATCGACATGATGGAGGTGCTCAAGCGCACGGCGGGTTTTACCACGCCTGGCCAGAAGACTGGTTAGACGCATTCGACCTGCTCGCCGGCGAGCCATTCAACATCTCGCCGGCCGAGCTTTGGGAAATGGATGGCCCGGATCTCATGTTCTGGGTTTCGCGCGCCGCGAGCAGACTCAGCAAACAGAACAAGGGGTAAGCCGTGACCGGCTTCTCTCTCTCCATCATCATCAAGGCTGTTGACCAGGCGACCGCGCCGCTGCGCCGGATCGCTGACCAGCTGAACAATGCAACCGAACCGGTACGCCGGCTCGGTTCATCGTTGCGCGGCTTCAACGATGCCGCGGGCATCCCGCGGCTGACGGCTGGGATCGGCGGCGTCGCCGGCGCCATGCGTGGCGTTAGCGGTGAGGCGATGCTGCTGGCCGGCCGCATGTCGTCGCTCGCTTCCGGCTTCGGCCTGCTCGGTGCTGGCGGCATCTATGCGTTCAAGACGCAGTTCCTTGACGTGTCAGCGCAGTTCGAGCGCTTCGAGACGATCCTGGGCACCGTCGAAGGATCGAGCGATAAGGCGAAGGGTGCCATGAGCTGGATCTCCGACTTCGCTACCAGCACGCCTTACGAGCTGAACCAGGTGACTGACGCTTATGTGAAGCTGCGCTCCTATGGCCTGAACCCGACCAACGGACTGCTGCGGACTCTGGGCGATACCTCTGCTGCAATGGGCAAGCCGCTCATGCAGACGGTCGAAGCGATCGCCGATGCCGTCACCGGTGAAAACGAGCG
Source organism: Ferrovibrio terrae (assembly GCF_943371255.1). Lineage (GTDB taxonomy): Bacteria > Pseudomonadota > Alphaproteobacteria > Ferrovibrionales > Ferrovibrionaceae > Ferrovibrio > Ferrovibrio terrae_B. Next base: position 29,692 of record NZ_CALRUC010000002.1, read on the forward strand.
CCTCAAGGAATTCGGTATCCGGGCCAGCAAGGTGGGCAGCCAGATTGTCTACGAATACACGGACGCCGCCGGCAAGACCCAGCGCAAGGCAGTCGCGGCGAATAACCGCAACCTGATCGAATCGGTGCTCAAGTCGATCTGGAACGATAAGTATGCTGGCTCGATGGACAAGCTGTCGGGCACCTGGGATGGCATGATGTCGAACCTTTCCGATCAGTGGACCAGGTTCTCGCGCATGCTGATGGATGGCGGCGCATTCGACTGGCTTAAAACGCAGCTTAAAGAGCTGCTCGATACCATCGACAGCATGGCCGCCAGCGGCGAGCTGCAGCAGCTGGCCCAGGATCTGGGCGGCCAGCTGCGCGACGCACTGATTGCCGTGAAGGATGCCGGCATCCAGTTCGCCGCCTGGGTCCGGGAGACCTGGCCTCAGATGCAGACCTTTGCCCAGGCTGTCGGCGGCTGGGGCAATGTGCTCAAGGGTGTGGCGTTCATCCTGGCCGGCCCGTTCATCGTATCGCTGCTCACGCTCGGCCAGGCTTTCGTTTCCCTGGGTATGGCGATGTGGGCAACACCGATCGGCTGGGTGGTTGCCGGCATCGCAGCGATCGTCACGGCCGCCGTGCTGCTCTACACGCACTGGGACACCGTCACCGCAAAGCTGCAGCAGGCCTGGGCGATCATCAAGGAGGCCTTCTGGTCGCTTGTGGAGGGCATCGCCAAGGGCGTCGCGCAGATCGCCGACCTGTTGCCCAAGCAGCTGGGCGGCGAAATGGCGGTCAAGCTGAAGGCCTTTGCCGAGCTGGCAGCCAGCAACCGCACCGAAGCGCAATCGGCAATGCCTCAGTCGGCCACCGGCGCTGCCACGGTTCGGACCGGCGCTGGCGATGTGATGCGCGCCAATGCCGGCGCCGGCGACAACAACAGCAAGACCGAAGTTCTGATCAAGGCCGAGAACCTGCCGCAGGGCATGAGCGTGCGCGTGGGCGAAACCACCGCCGATCGTGTGAGCATGGATCTCGGCCGGGCGATGGCCGGCCCATGACCGAAGTTCGCGACTATCGCCAGGCGTCATTCCGCGGCGTGCCATTTCAGGTGGCCGTTGCCGATGACGAATTCGGCCGCCGCGGCGAACACCATGAGTTCCCCGGCCGCGACAAAGGGTTCTTCGAGGATCTGGGCAAGAAGGATCCGCAGTTCGCGCTCGATGCCTACCTGGTCGGCGACGACTATGCCGATCAGCGCGACAAGCTTCTTGCCGCCTGTGATGAACAGGGCCTTGGCGAGCTGGTGCATCCTTACTATGGCGTCAAGCAGGTTGCCTGCATCGGCGTCCGCACCCGACACGACAAGGCGAAGCGGCGGCTGGTTTCATTGTCGCTCACGTTCCTTGAAACCGGCGCCGCACCACAGGCCGTTGCCCAGCCGATGCGCGGCAGCCAGGTGTTTCGCGCGGCCGACAACGCCCAGGGCGTGGCGATCGAAGATTTCAGCAAGGCCTTCAATCTGTCCGGTCAGCCCGGTTTTACGGTGCAAGAGCTGACCGACGTTTTGAGCGGCGGCGCGGATCTGATGCAGAATATTTCTTCGCCAGTGCAGAGTGTGTCGAACCTTGGCAGCGGCATCGGCGGCCGCTCGGCCTTCTCGCGCGGTCTGTCGATGCTGCGCGGCACATCGCTGTATGAGCCGTTTTCTCTCGGCACCCAGCTGTTTTCCGCCTTCGGCTCGCTGAGTCAGATCGGCGGCTATGGCGCAGGAAGCTATCAGAGCAGCCGGTCGGTCTGGTCCTACGGATCATCGGTTACGCCTGTGCCGCTCACCACCGAGACGCGGCGGATCCAGGCGTCTAACCAGTCCGCCCTGGTCAGCCTGTTTGAACGTGCTGCCATCATCGAGGCCGGCCGCTCGATCCCGACTTACGACTTTGAGAGCTATGACGAAGCCGTTGCAGTCCGCGATGAGTATTCGGAGCGCATCGATCGCGAGCTGGAGTCGACGCGATCTGATGACGTGTTCCGCACGCTCACCGATCTGCGCGCCGGCGTGACGGGTGACGTTCGTGAGCGCGCCACGGATCTCGCCCGTGTTTCAACCATCACGCCGGCGATGACGTTACCCGCGCTAGTCGTGGCCTATGACAGCTTCGAGGACGTATCCAAGGCCGACAGTATCGCCAGGCGCAATAAGATCCGGCATCCGGGCTTTGTGCCCGGCGGCCGCCCACTTGAGGTGCTGATCGATGGCTGATGCAGACATTGCCGAGCTGATCGTCGGCGGCAAGGCCTATTCAGGCTGGAAGGATGTGACCGGCATTCGCCAGATCGATGCCATCGCCGGCGGCTTCGAGCTGGAGCTGTCCGAGCGGTGGGACGGCCAGGCGGTGCGATGGCCGATTGATCCGGGCGATCAATGTGAGCTGCGCCTGGCGGGCGAAACCGTAGTAGTGGGGAACGTCGACTCGGCCCAGCGCCAGATCGACAAGCAGAGTCACCGCGTCACCATCAAGGGCCGCGACAAGACCGGCGACCTGGTCGATTGCTCGGCAATCCACACGCCCGACGAGTTTTCCGGCCTTGACGCCCTGTCGCTTGCCAAGACGCTGGCGCAGCCCTTTGGTATTTCCGTTTCGGCCGATATCCCGGTTGGGGCTCCTTTCAATCCCTTCAAGCTGCAGCCGGGTGAGTCCTCGTTCGAGGCGATCGAGCGCGCCTGCCGTATGCGTGCATTGCTGCCGATGTCTGACGGCCGGGGCGGCATGGTTCTGACGCGCGCCGGCAGCGGCCGCGCTGCCTCTGCAATTGTCGAAGGTGGCAATTTGCTGAGTGGCTCGGCCGAGAATGACTGGTCGCAGCGTTACAGCAGCTACACGGTGAAGGCACAGTCAACCAGTGCGCTGGCAGAAGATCCCGACGACACAGCCGGCATTGAAGGTTCGTCCGGCGATCGCGGCGTGAACCGCCATCGGCCGCTGCTGATCGTCGCAGAAGGCATTGCCGACACGGCGGCGGCTCGTGAGCGTGCCCAATGGGAGGCCGGCGTGCGTGCTGGCAGGTCCGTGACAGTTACTACTCTGGTGCAGGGCTGGCGTCAGGCGGATGGCGCGCTGTGGCCGCTGAACAGCCTTTGCCCGGTGAAGATTCCCAGCCTCGATATCAACGACACGCTGCTGATTACGGCGCTGCGCTTCACCTTCGGCGCCCAGGGCAGCCGCACCGAGATCAGCATGACCAGGCCGGACGCCTTCCGCCTGATCCCGGAAATACCGAAGGGCAAGAAGAATACCGGCCTGCCCGAAGGCACCCAGGTGATCACGTCCGAGGGGCAGCTGAAACGATGAGTAAACGCCTGTTCGATGCTGCCATGAGGCCGACTGTCAATCGCGTCAAGCTGGCGATCGGCCGCGCCGTGCTCCGCCTAGTGTCCGATGCCGGCGTGCTGCAGCGGCTACAGATCGAGGGCCTGAAGGATGAGCTGTTCTGGGCCGACCGGATCCAGAATTACGGTTTCTATTCCAATCCGCCGCCTGGCGCGGATGTCGCGGTGGTGTTCCAGGGGGGCGACCGTGGCGCCGGCGTCGCGGTTGGTGTCGATCATCGCGACTATCGGCCGAAGAACCTCAAGACCGGCGAAGCAATGATGGCCGACATGTTCGGCAAGTTCATCTACATGCAGGACGATGGCACGATTGTGATCAAGGCCACCAAGATCCGTCTCGAGGCGGCAATGGTCGAGGGCACCGGCGAGATCAAGGACCGCTGCGACAGCGACGGCAAGACGATGTCCGGTATGCGTGCAAGCCATAACACACATAAACACCCAGAGAACGGCGGCGCCGGGCCGACCGATGTTCCCACCGAACCGATGTAAGACGATGGATATCCGCGTCACCTTCGATGATGTCACGCTCACCGGTGATCTGGCCGTGGTCGCGGGCCTGCTTGCGCTTGAGCCTGGTCCGAAGTCGTCCATCATCATTTCGCTGTTCAGTGATGCGCGTGCCGGCGCTGCCGATGAGCTGCCGGACGATGAAACCTCGCGCCGCGGTTATTGGGCCGATGCGCTCAGTGACGATCCCGAAGAAAGCACCGGCTCGCTGCTCTGGTTGTTGCAGCGTGAGAAGCAGACTGAGAAGACACGGCTTCGCGCGAAGGCATATGCCGAACGCAGCCTGCAATGGATGATCAGAGACGGGGTGGCGCGCGCCATCACGGTAGTAGCCGAATGGATCGGGCAAGGTCGCCTTGGCCTGGGGATCGCAGTGTCTCGCCCTGACGGGACAACGGAGCGGTATCGCTTCGAGCAGATCTGGCAAGCAGCCGAAGCAGAATAGGAAACCGTTCAATGGCGTTTCAGCGTCCATCGCTAACCGATCTTGTCGCGCGGGTCCAGTCGGATATCGATGTCCGACTGCCCGGCGCTGACAGCCGGTTGCGGCGTTCGGCGCTGACGGTGCTTGCCTATGTGATCGCCGGCACGGCGCACATGCTCTATGGCTTCATTGAATGGGTGGCGCGGCAGATCCTGCCCGATACGTCGGATCTCGATATTCTCGCCCGACATGCTAGCATCTGGTCTGTGCTGGCCCGCGCCGCCACGTTCGCGACCGGCAATGTAACGCTTGCCGGAATCTCCGACACCGTGATCGCTGCCGGCACCAGGCTGTTGCGGAATGATGGCCTGATTTACCGCACCACGGCCGAGGTGACGATCGAGGACGGCGCGGCAACCGCTCCAGTGGAAGCGGAATCGGCAGGCCTGCTGGGCAACGCTGCCGCCGGTGTGGTGCTCAATCTGATCACTCCGATCGCCGGCGTGCAGTCTGCGGCCGCAGTGGCAGTCGGCGGCCTGACCGGCGGCGCTGATGACGAAAGCGCGCAGAGCCTTCTGGCGCGTCTGTTGCAGCGGATCCAGCTGCCACCGCATGGCGGCGCCGATTTTGATTATCCCTACTGGGCCAAGAAGGTCGCTGGCGTGACGCGGGTATGGGTTGCGCCGCGTGCAATGGGCCTTGGCACGGTGACTGTCCGCTTCATGATGGATGATGCTTATGACGATGGCATTCCGCAGCCTGCTGATGTCACCGCGGTGCAGGCTTATATCGACCAGCTGAGCATTCGGCCGGTTACGTGTGAAGTGTTCGTCGTGGCGCCGATCGCCGTGCCGCTCAATTTCCAGATCTCCGGCCTGAACCCGTCAACGACAGCTGTACGAGAGGCAATTAAAGCCTCGTTGAAAGACCTGATCCGACGTGAAGCGGTGCCCGGTGGCACGATCCTGTATTCGCATATCCGCGAGGCAATCTCCGTTGCCGCCGGCGAGTACAACCACGGCCTGGTTGCACCGGTTGCCGATGTCGCCCACGGCACCGGGCATATCTGCACCCTCGGCGTTGTGAGTTTCGTCTGATGCGCTCGACCCCGGATCAATACCTTCGCCAGCAACAGGCCCTACTTCCGCCAGGCGCCGCCTGGTCGCGCTCACCTGGCACGATCATCACGGCGATCCTTGAGGTGTTCGCCGAGACCTGGGCACGCCTGCATAACCGTGCCGCAGATCTGCTGGAAGAGGCGGATCCGCGCACCACGCTTGAGCTGTTGCCCGACTGGGAGCGCGTCACTGGTCTGCCCGATCCATGCTTTGGTACGGAACAGACGGTGCAGCAGCGTCGGGCCGCCCTGGTCGCGCAACTGACGGCCACCGGTGGTCAAGACCGGCAATACTTCATCGATCTGGCCGCGCGCCTTGGCTACGAGATCACCATTCAGGAGTTCCGCCCGTTTCGTGCCGGCAGCCTGGCCGGCGATCCATGCTGCGATGAACCGTGGTGGTTCGTATGGTACGTGAAAGCACCGCTGGACACTTACCGCGAGTTTTGCGCCGGCATCTCTTGTGCAGGCGAGCCGATCCGCACCTGGGGCAATGAACCACTCGAATGCACGATCCGGCGTTATGCGCCGGCTCATACTCTCGTCAAGTTCAGTTACGGAGAATAAGCCATGTTTTTCCCCGATCGCTTGGCCGCCGAAACGCCGCCCGCCGTACCTGCTGTCGGTACGCCCGGCTTCTTCACACACGGCAATGCCGGGCTTGATGTCCCTGCCACTCCAGTAGAGAGCTGGTGGCTGAATATGGTGACGCAGGAGTTGGCAGCGGTCGTCGCGGCCGCTGGCCTCACACGGGACAAGACCAATAATGCCCAGGTGGTCCAGGCGATCAATGCGCTGATTACCGCCGGCGTGCCTTCGCTAGCGAATGTCGCTTTCCTGAACCAGGTTCAGTCCTTCTCCAAAGCACAGGGCAGCACGGCAAAGGTGCTGACTGCCGCGTCGCCCGTGGCGATCGACTTCGCGGACTCAAACCTTTTCACCTTCGCACCGGCGACCAGCTTCACCCTGGGCAATCCTGGCAGTGTCGTGAACGGGCGCCCGTTCATGATCATTGTGACGCAGCCTGTCGGCGGTAACTGTGCGTGGGGCTTCAATGCCAACTGGGTGTTCGAGGACAATGAATTGCCCTCACCACTGCTCACCGCGAACGCGCTCAACATCTTCATCGGCACCGGCCTGCCTGCGAGCAAGGCAACCGGCCGCATGATCAGCATCGTCTAATCGCTATGCACCAGACCATTTATCCGCTGCTGATGGGCGGTTGCCAGAAATACCGGGCCAAGCGCTCGGTGATCGTGGATGCCGCCAACTCGGCAAGTATTTCGTGGGCGCCCGGAGCTGCCGGAAACCTCAAGCAGTGGACCGCCAGCATTGTGTGCAAGCTGGTCAATCCTGTCAGCTATATGCCGCTGTTCGATGCCGACAACACCGGCAACGATACCATCACGTTCGGCGCAATCAACGGTGGCCAGCTGCGCTGGATCACTAATGCACAGGGCAGCGCCACCTCGCTGCTGCAGACCACCTCGCTGTTCACAGACACGTCAGGCTGGCTGCACTTCCTGTTTAATCTCAACACACCCCACGCGACCGCGGCTGAGCGCCAGCGCATGTTTACTCAGGGCCAGCGGATCAGCCAGTTCGCGTCGGTTTCCTACATCGCCCAGAATGCCGATCTGCGCTGGAACAACACCGGCTTGCACCAGCTCGGCAAGGAGCGGACGAATTACGGCAGCTTCATTTTCGGTGATTTCAAGTTCATTGACGGGCAGGGCGCGCTGGATCCGACAGACTTCGGCCGCTTCGACCCGAAGAGCGGAACCTTTGCGCTTCGGCACTTCATGGGTGGCTATGGCCTGAATGGCCGACACTACCCGTTCGTCGGCGACGCCGGCGACGCCCCTGCGACCGCTGCAGAAGGCATGAAAGACCGCGCGCCGATCGATGGCACGCATGTTGCGGCCAACAATGCGACCGCTGCCGGCATCGCTACAACGGACTTCGTAAAGGACAGCCCGACGAACTTTAAGATCGGCACAGATCTTCGCGGAAACTTCTGCACATGGTCGCCGAACAATCCGGGAGGCAAGGCCGGATATACCGGCCAGACAGTTTCGGATGGCGGCTTGCGGGTCAGCCCGACAACCTCTCACACCGCGTTTGGCACTATCGCGCTGCCGCGCACCGGCTGGTACTTCTGGTCGAGCCTCTATGAAAGCGGCTCGTGGCCGATCTTCGGTATCGCCCAGGCACAAGCCGCCGGCAACACACAGTACAACACCGGGCCTTACGGTTGGCAGTACGTCTGGTATGGCAATGGCGGCAATGGCACGATGCTGCCCGGTAGCGCCGGTGCTGATGCCAATTCGCCGAATACCGTTGGCGATGAAGCCTTGGTCTGCGTTCGCGTTCAGCAAAACAAGGTCTGGCTCGGCCGGCGTCGCGCCGGCGTCGTCTCGTGGATCGGCGGCGGAGATCCTATAGCTGGCACCAATCCGACCTTTAGTGGTTCCGGCGGCGGTGGCGTCTATCGCACCGACCTCGATCTTTCCGTTTCCACCTGGTATCCGTTTGTTGCGGGCTCAGCTGGTGGCCCGACCTGGCGCACGAATTTCGGCCAGCGTACAGCTGCATACTGGCCAGCCGGATATCTTCCGCTCTGCGTTCCTGCGCTGCCTAAAGCCACGATCGTGCGGCCCGCGGCCGCGTTCGTCCAGGCGGTGGACACTGGCGCGAATATTTCCTCTGCGCTTGCCACCAAGCGCGCAGCATGGGGCAACTCATATATCGATATTATCCGCAGCACCGGCGCAGAAGGTTGGCGCTTCCGCTTCGGCGATGATCCGACAAAGTTTCTCGACTCTTCTGACAACGCGAACCCGAAGCAGAACTTTCCGGCGCTCGCTGGCGGTTCTTACTGGGGCGGCAGCATTCGCACCGGTGCAACCTATGGCGTGGTCTCGGGCGAGGCGGTGCATGTCAATGGCGTGACCACCACGATCACCGACAATCTGGGCACCGGCCGTAAGATTGTCATTGTGCGCCGCGCCGATGCCGGTGGCGCCTGGTACACCTACCACCCGGACCTGACTGCCGGGAAACTGATCTATCTGAATACGTCAGCCGGCGAGACCACGGACGGCTCGATCGGCGCATTCACCTCCAACAGCTTCCAGATTCATAGCGGCCAGCCCAGTGGCACCTACCGCTATATCGTTCTCGCCGAGACTTCGGGGCTGATCGGGATCGGTTTCTATTGGGGACATGGTTCTGTGCCAGGGCCGATGTGCCAGCTCAATCATTCGTCGGCGCTAACGTTCTGGAAGCGCACCGACTCTGCTGGCGACTCCTACGTGGTGCCGTCCGCACTCAATTCCAACAATCCGCGCGACTACTGCATGTCGTTCAATTCGGCCAGTGCAGCCGGGCCGGCGCCCTCACGCGCAGTCGAAGTTACCGCGAACGGCATCCAGCAGCGCGGATCGCCAGCACAGGCCGATGCAAACGCAAATGGCGGAGTTTATGTGGTCCTGAGCTTCGCGGAGTTTGCCTTTGCAACAGGCGACTGCGCGGCACAGGGCATGGCACGATAGGGAGATGGCAATGAGCCAGGTGGCTGAGTTTTATATTCCGAATGTTGGCAACGTGGCCGCGGACCAGGGCTTCACCGGTCCAAATGGCACGCAATACGGCGCGGGCTGGCTTCTCAATCCGCCGGAAGTCGAAGCCGCCGCGCTCGGCGTCCTTCCGCTGGTTCGCGAGGAGAAGCCTGACCACGACAGCAACACGCAATATCTGCGCGAGCAGCAGGTCGGGGCAGTGATCTCCTATGTGGTCGAAGACATTCCGAGCGAAGAGATCGAGGCGCGCCTAGCCGGTCTTGCTGTTGCGGCCGCAATGCAGGTGGATCTGGCGGCCGAGCAGGCCCGGATGCGTTTCATTACGCCAGGCGCCGGCCAGGCAATGGTGTATCAGACCAAGATCGAAGAGGCCGCGCGGTGGATTGCTGCGGGTTCCCCGCCGGACCTCTCCGCTTATCCCTTCATCGCGGCCGAAGTCGGTCTCACCGCACCATCTGCTGCTGAGCTGGTTGCGCTGTGGCAGACGATGGAGAGCGGCTGGCGCACTGTTGCGGCCCAGATCGAAGCGGTCCGCATGACTGGCAAGAACGCGATCAACGCAGCGGCCGCCGGCGGCGATCCCGCGGCGATCACTGCCGCGTTGAACGCCGCCCTGGTTACACTGGCGGCCTTCGCGCCTTGATCCCGCAGCGGCCCATCCGCGTCGGTGAAACCGTCAGGATCACCGACGCGATCTATGGCGAAGTGAAAGAGGTGGTTGCCGATTATTTCGGAACAATCGACCGCCTGATCATCGAAGTGTCTGATACGTGTTTTATCAATCTGTTTATCGAAGATCTGCCGACGCAGAGGCTTGATTCGTGATCGACCATTTTCATCAAGACATTTCCTCAGCTGGCGTCGGCCGGCGGGGGTCGGGCTGCGCTAACAGCCCGAACCGCGAGGTGAGATCTCGCACGACCAAGACCGGCCTATCTGGGCCATCCCGCCACCCCTGCAGGGGCGGGAATGTCATAGGGATCTCAACAGGTGGAGTCTATTCGCTGCGGCCGCTGCGAGCGGTTGCTTTTCAAATCGACACCAGGCGCTGTCACAGGACGAATCGAAGTGAAGTGTTCTCGGTGCGGCAGCATCAATCAGATCAGGGCCGCGAGCCCATCACCGGAACGCCAGCGAGCGTCATTCATAGAGGAAACTATGATGACCAACGCAAACGACTCGGGGAGCGTAAAGTGAATGTGGCTTTATCTCCCTTCAACGGCCTTGCGCTCTGTGCCGGCGGCGGCGGCCTCGAACTTGGCATCCATATTGCCGAACCCGAATATCGAACTGTTTGTTACGTTGAGCGGGAAGCCTACGCTGCAGCCGCTCTCGTGGCACGGATGGAAGACAAGGCGCTATCTGACGCGCCTGTCTGGAGTGACGTTACCAGCTTCAACGGCCGTCCGTGGCGCGGCGTCGTGGATATCCTCTCTGCGGGTTACCCGTGCCAGCCTTTCAGCTCGGCCGGCAAGAAACTCGGCACGGCGGATCCGCGCCACCTCTGGCCGCATGTCGCCAGGATCGTCCGTGAGATTGAGCCGGAATGGCTCTTCCTCGAAAATGTCCCGCACCATCTCCGCGTCGGATTTCCCGTGGTCGCAAACGACCTACGAGAAATGGGCTACCGGTTTGTGGCGGGCCTGTTCTCTGCGCGAGAAGCGGGTGCTGCACATTTCCGGCGGCGACTCTTCGTACTGGCCCACGCCGACCGCGAGCAATGCCGGCGATTGGCCTCAAGTGCGTGTGGGCGCCACGATGCAGTTTTGCGATCCGCCGAACGGAAACCAATTCGCGCTGCCAATGGCCGCGCGGATCTGGTGTCTGTGGTGGGATATGATCGTCGCAACCGTCGGCGTGCGCGCTATCGCGCAACGTCCGGCGAGCTGCCTGTCTATGCCCCTGGTCCAGGTGCTCTTGAAGCCTGGGCGCACATCATCGGAAGCGATCCCAGTCTTAAACCCGCGCTTTGGCGAGATGCTGATGGGCTGGCCGACTGGGTGGACCGCAACCGAGTCGTCGGTAACGGAGTTTCATCGGTGGCTGCGGCTTTCGCGTTCTGTACTCTCAAAGCTGAACTCTTTGCGGATGGATCTGCATCGTGAGGGTGAAAACCGCGATGTACCCGGCAATAATGCGGGCATCGAATCGGGGGAATGAATGAACATCGCGCGCCAGATCGATCGGCACGCCGCGGCGATTGTTGCGGCGCTTGCCGAAGGCGGGTTCAAGGCTCATTTGAACGATGACCCGAAAGCCTATGCCGACTATGTCGGCACGGTGCCGGGTTACAGCCTGACCTCTCCGCTCGATCTGGCGTTTGTCGATGTGCGCGAGAAATTCATCTGGCTTCGCGTCACAGATAGCGCCGGCAATCTCGTCGCCATCGAGGCTGGCCGTTATCTCAAAGCACCGACGCTCACCGGCGGCCTGAATCGCCTGCTGAAATCCCGGCGCTTCTTCGGTGAGCATCGCCCGACATTGCCTGTCGTCACGACGCTGCCGGCAATCAACCTCAGCGGCGACCTGGGCTACATGGGTGGCGGCTTCGTTGCCAAGGAGCATCGGGACCGCGGCGTCATGAGCCTCACGGCGCAGCTGACGATGCTACATCTCATGCGGCTGTTTCCCATCGATCATCTGTTCGGCCTGGTCAAAGCGCAGCACGTTGCGCGATCGCTGCGGCTGCAGGGTTATGGGTTCACTTCTGCGACTGCAGTGCGTTGGGCTTACTGGGCCGATTCGGCAGCGCCGGAGACCCTCTTCATGGTGCATGTTGACCGTGCGGCACTCATTGATCGTGTGGATGAACAGCCACATTACGCGCTCAAGAAATCCACGATCGTAGAAGGTAAAGTCTAGCTTTCGATTTGCCAGCTCGCCTTAAGCATGAGTCGTTGACAGAGAACCACCACCGAGGATAATTCCGCTCTACCGAGAGGATATATCCGCGCCATGACGACAGGTTGCAGTGGTAGTAGCGATGAAAGGGACGCCCTGAAGGATTTTGGGGCTCGATTCAAAGCTGCATTCGACCATCGCGTGAGCCTAGCGGGCCTGGATCAGAAGGATGTCGCCGCGGCGATCAAGAAGCATCCTTCGACGCTTCGGGCACATCGGGCCGGCGAGAACCCGATGAGCTACTTAGATCTGGAAGCCTATGACGACTATTTCGCAGCGATCGGCCAGCCTGGTCTGATCGATGACGTTCGGCAGCAGCGAAACTGGACTGCCTATGCCGAACAGCTGCAGAGCGTTTCTGAATATGGGCCAGCGCAGCGGCTGATGGAATGCGCGCCTGGCCTGCGGTCGGCCGGCGGTGCGATCGAGGAGTTTTTAGCCGAGCAGGGCCTGCTGCCATACGTGCATATCATGGTGGCAGCTGATGGTGCCGTGAGGACGAGCGCGATCGGCTCGAAGATGCCGACCGCCAGGGCGCTCGATCCTAGCATCAAGATGCGTGACGTCCGGAACCTCAGCGACCGGGCGTATGGTCAATTCCTGCACCGCCAGGTGCATGAGCTGCTGCAGGATGGCAGGGACGTTGTGCAGCATATTTCGGCGCCTTCGATGAGCTATTACAGGCTCGGCGTGCCGGTGGGAAACTTCCTGGTCGCCGTGACGTTCGGCGCCCAGGTCATTCCGTCTTACAAGTTGGGTTGAGTCAGGCAAGCAAAAGGGGTCGGTTTAATGGGTAAGGAAGCAGGATTTCAGGCGGGCAGCGACAAGCCGGATCGGGCGACGGCTCTTAAGCCGTCCATGGAGAAGGCAAAGGTGAAGCCCAGAACCGAGATCTTAAAGATCAAGCGCGGGCGGCTCTCGGTCGAGCTGCGGATCAGCGGCGAAGATTGATGTCACTGATCGATAAATTCGTCGGCCACGGGCAGCCGGTTGGGTGTGATCAGAATCCGGCCCAAACCCTTCCGCCTGCACTGCTGGCAGCGCGCTGCCCGCTCGGCGGCGATCAGGGTCATATTGCCCTTGCCGGCAGCGACCAGGGCGGGCAGGTCAAGCTCGGCCCGGTGACGGCACAGATTGCCGTGCGGCGGCAGGGGCGCGAGGCAGTGAACCGAGGCCTTATCGCCCCGGCTGTGGTGATAGCCCAGCGTGGGCGCCCTGCGGTCCTTCCGGTAGAAGGTTTCCTCGGGCGTTTCCGGGCGCCTGGTGATGACAAAATCGAGGCCCTTGGCGTTGCAGGCAGGGCAACGCAGCAGAGGGCCGATTTCCTCCAGCGGCGTCTTGTCGCCGTGCAGGACAGCCAGGCGCAGCGGCTGCAGCTCTCTCTGGTGCCCGAAACGGCACCGGCCGAAGAGTTTGACGCCGCCGCGGCTGACGCCGATCGGGGTGGTAAGGTCGGGCGGTGGAGAGCGTCGAACGGGCTGCATTTGTTCCATTGATTCCCGGCTTGAAGCCGGGGCGCAATAGAGCAACCGTTAAAGGCCGTTTGAGGCTTGTGGGTAAATCTGAGGAAATGTCTCGGAAATGGGCGATAAATGGAGTCCGAAATCAAATGTCGCGGAATCCGAAATTTTGCGGCGCGCTACATTCAGCCCCTCAACCGCAGCCCGGCCATGATTGGGAAGCGCGTCTGCCCGCGCCCGACCTGCTGCGCCAGGCCTATGCGCGGGATGGCTATGCGATCATCCGTGGACTGTTTTCCCCGGCCGAGGTGGCCGCCATGGCCGGGGCCTTCGACCGCCTGCAGGCCTCCGGCCTGGCGCTCGGTCGCAGTTTCCGCCATGGCAATCTGCTGTTCCGGCTGGGCGACGACCCGCATCTGGGCCGCATCCTGCGCATGGTGCAGTGGCCGTCCTGGCGCGATGCCCTGCTGGACCGCGTGCGGCTCGATCCCCGTTTCGTGGCCGTGCTGAAACCCCTGATCGGCGACAACCTCAAGCAGATCATCAACCAGATGCACTGGAAGCCGCCGGGCGCGGCGAAAGTGGAATTCGCCTATCACCAGGACAGCCGTTTCCGCCGGCCGGCCGAGGCCTTCCGCGATCTGGCCGGCTCTTATGTGCAGACCGGCATCGCCATCGACGCGCATACAAGGGCCAGCGGCGCCATGAAGGTGATCCCGGGCAGCCATCTGCTCGGCAACCTCGATCTCGGCGGCGACGGTCCGATCCTGCAGCAGACGATGCAGGATGCGGCCCTGCAGGCGGTCGGCCTCGATCCGGCCGCGGCAGTCGATCTCGAACTGGCGCCCGGCGATCTGGCGCTGTGGTCGCCCTTCCTGGTGCATGGTTCGGGGATCAACAGCACGGCTGCCGACCGCCGGCTCTATATCAACGGTTATGTCACAGCTGAAAACTGTGATCGCGGCGAATGGGCTTTTCGCGCCGGCCAGCCGCAACGGCTCGGTGTCGAACCCGTTCTGGTGCATTACGAAGCCCTGCACGAAAAGCCCGAGCCGCATTTCGTTGAGTGATGCCGGCCATCAGTGGTTGATCGCCCGCGCCGAGTTTGTCACGCTCACCCCATGACACATCCCAGCGGCAGCTTTTCCTTCGATCTCGTCATTTTCGGCGCCACTGGCGACCTGTCGCTGCGCAAGCTGGTGCCGGCGCTGTATCACCGCGATGTCGCCGGCCAGCTCAATGACGATGTCCGGCTGTTTGCCGTCGCCCGCGGCGAAATGCCGGACGAAGAATTCCGCAGCCTCGCACGCGGCGCGCTGGATCGTCATCTCGATGCCAAGGATTTCAGCGAGGCCGCCGTCGAGCGTTTCGTGTCCCGTTTCCGCTATCTCAGCCTCGATGCGGAAACCCCTGCCGACTATGCCGCGCTGGCAAAAGCTCTAAATGGCGGCACGGAGCGCGTGCTGGTGTTCTATCTCGCCATGGCGCCGCGCTTCTTCGGCCCGATCTGTACCCAGCTGGCGGCAGCCGGCCTGAACCGGCCGCAGGCCCGCGTCGTGCTGGAAAAGCCGATCGGCCATGATCTGGCCTCGGCGCGCGCGGTCAACGGCGCGGTGGCGGCGGCCTTCTCCGAGGACCGCGTCTTCCGCATCGATCACTATCTGGGCAAGGAAACCGTGCAGAACCTGATGGCGCTGCGCTTTGCCAATGCGCTGTTCGAGCCGGTCTGGCATCGCGGCGTGATCGACCATGTGCAGGTGACGGTGGCCGAGAAGATCGGCGTCGAGGGCCGCGCCGGCTATTACGACCATGCCGGCGCGCTGCGCGACATGGTGCAGAATCATCTGCTGCAGTTGCTCTGCCTGGTGGCGATGGAGCCGCCGAATGCCTTTGCCGCCGATGCGGTGCGTGATGAAAAACTGAAGGTGCTGGAAGCGCTGCGCCCGCTCACCGATGGCACCATCGGTGAAAAGACCGTGCGCGGCCAGTATGCGGCCGGTGCTGTCGATGGCGGCGCCGTGCCCGGCTATGGCGAGGAAATCGGGCGCGACGACAGCACCACGGAAACCTTTGTCGTGGTCAAGGCCGAGGTCGAGACCTGGCGCTGGGCCGGCGTGCCATTCTATCTGCGCACCGGCAAGCGGCTGCCGGTGCGGCGCTCGGAGATCGTCGTGCAGTTCCGCCCGGTGCCGCATCTGATCTTCCCTGCGGCGGCGCGCGACGTGGTACCCAATCGTCTCGTCATCCGCCTGCAGCCCGACGAGGGCATCTCGCTGCATATGATGAGCAAGGTGCCGGGGCCGGGCGGCATGCGGCTGCGCACCGCGCCGCTCAATCTCAGCTTCGCCGAAACCTTCCAGGGCCGGCAGCCCGATGCCTATGAACGCCTGTTGATGGATGTGGTGCGCGGCAACCCGATGCTGTTCATGCGCAGCGACGAGGTCGATGCGGCCTGGCGCTGGATCGAACCGATCCTGGCCGGCTGGCAGTCGCAAAGCGATCGGCCCAAGCCCTATACGGCCGGCAGCTGGGGGCCATCGGCGGCGATTGGCCTGATCGAACGCGACGGCCGCACCTGGCACGAAGACATGCGCTGATGGCCGCTCTGCTGGACCGCCTGCGCGACCGCCTCGGCCCGCATCTGAGCGCGGCCGATGATCCGGCCGGCCGCGTGCGCCTGCAGACCCTGGTGCTGTTGCGCTGGATCGCCATCATCGGCCAGCTGCTGGCCATCCTGTTTGTGCATTTCGGGCTGAACTTCAAACTGCCGCTGCTGCCGGCGCTGGCGGTGGTCGGCATTTCCGCACTGCTCAACATCGTCCTCTTCATCATCTACCCGACCGCCAAGCGACTGAGCGAGAAGGGGGCAGCGGGTTATCTTGCCTTCGACCAGATCCAGCTCTGCATCCTGCTGTTCCTCACCGGCGGCATCGACAATCCCTTCACCGTGCTGATCCTGGTGCCGGTCACGGTCTCGGCCACCATTCTCACCCTGCGTTCCACGGTGGTGCTGGGGCTGCTGGCCTTCGTGCTCACCACGCTGATGACGATCTACCACCTGCCGCTGCCCTGGGGCGACCATGCCGAAGTGCTGCAGCCGCCGCTGCTGCAATGGGGCAATCTCATCGCCCTGGTGCTGGGCACGCTGTTCATCGCCGCTTATGCCTGGCAGGTGGCGGAGGAAGCCCGGCGCATGTCGGATGCGCTGGCAGCCACGCAGATGGCACTGGCGCGCGAGCAGCAGGTCTCGGCGCTGGGCGGTCTGGCCGCCGCGGCGGCCCATGAACTGGGTTCGCCGCTGGGCACCATTGCCGTTGTGGTGAAGGAAATCGGACGTGAACTGGCGGCTGACAATCCGCTGGCGGAAGATATCGCGCTGCTGCAGAGCCAGGTCGAACGCTGCCGCGACATTCTGGCGCGTCTGTCGCGCCGTCCCTCGGCCACCTCCGACCCGGAAGCCTTCTCTGATCTCGGTATTGCCAACATGATGGAGGTGGTGGCAATGCCCTGGCGCCGCGAGGGCATTGCCTTTGCCGTGCAGCTGATCGGCACTGGCACGCCGCCGGTTTTGCCGCGCCGGCCCGAAATCCTGCATGGACTGGGCAACCTGCTGCAAAACGCCATGGAGTTCGCCCGCGCCAGTGTCGATATCGAGGTGGACTGGGACGACAAAACCATCCGTCTGCGTATTCTTGACGATGGCCCCGGCCTGAACGTGGATATCCTCTCGGCCTTGGGCGAGCCCTATGTGACCAGCCGGCCTGACAGCGGCGGCATGGGCCTGGGCGTCTTCATCGCCATGAACCTGCTGCGCCGCAGCGGAGCATCGGTCGCCTTTGCCAACCGGCCGGGTGGCAGCGGCACCCAGGTGGCGGTCAGCTGGCCACGCGACCTGACGGCAAAATAGACCGGAAACCGTGCGGGGGTTGCGCAGTGCCCCCGCTGCGGTACATTCTGCCGCCATGACCGATATGTCCCTGCTGATCGTCGATGACGATGAACCGCTGCGCATGCGTCTGGCGCGTGCGATGGAAAAGCGTGGTTATGTGGTGCAGACCGCTGAGTCTGTCGCAATTGGCATCCAGATGGCGCGGGCCAAGCCACCGGCCTATGCGGTCGTCGACCTCAAATTGGGCGATGGCAATGGCCTGGATGTTGTCACCGCGATCCGCCAGGTGCGCCAGGATGCGCGCGTGGTGATGCTCACCGGCTATGGCAATATCGCCACCGCGGTTGCTGCCGTGAAGGCGGGGGCGGCCGACTATCTGCCCAAACCGGCCGATGCCGATGATGTCGATCGCGCGCTGCGCGTCGGCAATGCGGCACATCCGGCACCGCCGGACGAGCCGATGTCGGCCGAGCGCGTGCGCTGGGAACATATCCAGCGCGTCTTCGAACTTTGCGACCGCAATGTGTCGGAGACGGCGCGCCGGCTGAAGATGCATCGCCGCACTCTGCAGCGCATCCTCGCCAAGCGTTCGCCGCAGTAGGCGTCATGCTGATCGGGCCATGCTGATCGAAGAGGCGAGGCTGCCGCCGGGGCTCCGCGTTTACGCCATTGGCGATATTCATGGCCGGGTCGACCTGCTCGACCAGCTGCATGCCAAGATCGAAACCGATCTCGCGCCTTCTTCGGAATATGGCGCCCCTGAAAAAACCGTCATTGTCTATCTGGGCGACTATATCGACCGCGGGCCGGATTCCCATGCGGTGATCGAGCGACTGACCCGCCCGCGCTTTCCCGGCGTCGAGATCGTCACGCTGCTCGGCAATCATGAAGCGATGCTGCTGGAATTCCTTGAGGCGCCCTATGGTGCCGCGCTGTGGCTGGCCAATGGCGGCGATGCCACCTTGCGCAGCTACAAGGTCAAGATTCCCGGCTCCTTCGATGAATTTCTGCTGACCCAGCGCGCCCTGCTGGGCGTGCTGCCGCGCCACCACAAGCAGTTCCTGCTCGGTCTGCCGGTCCAGGTGCAGTATGGCGACTATCTGTTCGTACATGCCGGCATCAAGCCGGGCCTGCCGCTGGATCGCCAGAGTCGCGAAAATATGATCTGGATTCGCGGTGTCTTCCTCGATTCGGAAATCGACCACGGCATGATCGTGGTGCATGGCCATACCATCGTTCATGAGGTGGAGTGGCGACCCAATCGCATCGGTGTCGATACCGGGGCCTATACCACCGGCCGGCTGACCGCCCTGGTGCTGGACGGGGCCGGACGGCGCCTGCTGCACACCTGAAACGCCGGGGGATAAACAGGGCGGGGCTGGCATTTGGGCCCTCGCCGGTGTATCGAAAGCCATGTCCGATTTCGCCGCCGATCCTGCCGATTTCGCTGCTGCCCGCGTGCTGGTGGTGGGCGATGTGATGCTCGACCGCTTCGTCTATGGCGGCGTCGAGCGCATCTCGCCGGAAGCACCGATTCCGGTGATGCAGATCGAGCGCGAGATCGCCATGCCCGGCGGCGCCGGCAACGTGGCGCGCAACCTGGCGGCGCTGGGCGCCCGGGTCGCCCTGTTCGGCCTGGTCGGCGATGACGTGGCGGCCGACCAGCTGAACGAGGTGCTGGCGCTGGAGCCCGGCATCGAGGCGCAGCTGGTGGTCGACGAGACCTGGCACACCATCGAGAAGACCCGTTTCATCGGCAGCCGGCAGCAACTGCTGCGCGTCGATCGCGAAAGCCGCGGCAAGCCTTCCGACGATGCCGTCGATGCCCTGATCAAGGCTGCGCTTGAGGCGCTGGCCGACAATGCCGTTCTGGTGCTGTCGGATTACGCCAAGGGCGCCGTCAGCGACCGCGTGATCGCCAAGCTGATCAAGGCCGCCACCAAGGCCGGCAAGCCTGTGCTGGTGGACCCCAAGGGCAGCGATTATCGCCGCTATAAGGGCGCCACGCTGGTGACGCCCAATCGCGCCGAAGCCGCGTTGGCAACCGGAGAAAGCTGCGCCGATGATGCCAGCGCCGTTGCCGCCGCCCGCAAGCTGGTGACCGAGGCCGGCATCGCCAATGTGCTGGTCACGCGTGGCGCGGCCGGCATGACGCTGGTGCAGGGGCAGGAGCCGCCGCTGCATTTACAGGCCGAGGCGCGCGAAGTCTTTGATGTATCCGGCGCGGGCGATACCGTGGTGGCAACGATTGCCGCCGCCCTGGCCGTCGGCCGTTCGCTGCCGCAGGCGGCGCGGCTCGCCAATGCCGCCGCCGGCATTGTCGTCGCCAAGATCGGCACCGCCGTGGTGCATCCCGCTGAGCTGCGCCTTGCCCTGCATATGCCTGATCCGCATGGCATCGAGATCAAGATCGCTGCGCCGCAGCAGGCAGTCGAACGCGTGGCCCTGTGGCGCAGCCGCGGCGAACGCGTCGGTTTCACCAATGGCGTGTTCGACCTGCTGCATCCGGGCCATCTGGCGCTGCTGTCGGAAGTGCGCGCGCAATGCGACCGGCTGATCGTTGCGATCAATTCCGATGCCTCGGTGAAGAAACTGAAGGGTGACGCCCGTCCGGTGCAGGATGAACGCCATCGCGCCCAGGTTCTGGCGGCGCTGAGCCTGGTGGATATGGTAATCGTGTTTGCCGATGATACGCCGATCCCGCTGCTGGGCCTGCTGAAGCCCGACCTTCTGGTCAAGGGCGGCGACTATTCGGTGGATCAGGTGGTGGGTGCCGATGTGGTGCGTGCCTATGGCGGCGAGGTAAAGGTCTCACGCCATGTCGCCGGCCAGAGCACCACGGCAACCATCAAGAAGCTGCAAAGCTGAAGCCATGACCAGCCAGCCTGATGTCGACGTCGCGATCCTCGGCGGCGGCATTGCCGGCCTCTGGCTGCTGGCGCGTCTCAGGCGCGCCGGTTACAGCGCCCTGCTGCTGGAAAATCATGCACTCGGCGCCGGCCAGACGCTTGCCTCGCAGGGCATCATCCATGGCGGCCTGAAATACGCCATCGACCTCAAGCTGAATGCCGACAGTGCCGCACTGGCCGACATGCCGGCACGCTGGCGCGCCTGTCTGGATGGCAGTGGCGAGATCGACCTGCGCGCGGCCAAACTGGCCGCCGAGCGGCATCTGTTCTGGGCGCGCCGCACGCTGACCAGCCGCATCGCCGGATTCTTCGGCAGCAAGCTGGTGCGTGGCCGGGTCGATGCGCTGGCGCAAAACCAGTGGCCAGCAGTGCTGCAGGATGCCGATCATGTCGGTGCAGTCTACGCGCTGGATGAATGCGTGCTCGATGTGCCCGCGCTGCTGGCCGCGCTGGCGGCACTGGGCGAGGGCTGCATCAAGGCCGGGCAGGCAACGATTGCGCCGCAGGACAATCATGTGGCGCTGCAGGTCGCTGGCCGCCGCATCACCGCCGGCACACTGGTCTCCACCGCCGGCGCCGGCAACGAGGCGCTGCTGCCACAGCTCGGCCTGCCGCCGCAGTCGGCGCAGCGCCGGCCCCTGCAGATGCTGCTGGTCGATAACGCACCCGGTCTGCTCTGGGCCCATTGCTTCGACACCAGCGACAAGCCGCGCGTCACCATCACCACGCATAGGAAGAATGATGGCGCGCTGGTCTGGTATGTCGGCGGGCTGCTGGCGGAAAACGGCGTGGCCCAGAGCGAGGCAGACCTGATCGCCGCCGCCCGACAGGAATTCGCCACCCTGCTGCCGAAGCTCGATTTTTCGCGCAGCCGCTTCGCAGGTTTCCGCGTCGATCGCGCCGAGGGCGCCACCGATGACGGCCGCAAGCCGGAAGGTCCGGTGCTCAAGCGCGTCGGCAACATCATGCTGTCCTGGCCGACCAAGCTGGCGCTGGCGCCGCAACTGGCCGATCTGGTGCTGGCCGCCTTGCCGCCGGCGTCGGGCCGGGTGCAGCCGGCCTTCGGTGACTGGGCCGCGCCGCAGATTGCGCCGGCGCCCTGGGAGGTTGCGACATGGAGATGAGATCGCTTGGCGCGACCGGCATCCAGGTCAGCCTGCTCGGGCTTGGCACGGTGAAGCTCGGCCGCAATGAAGGCGTGAAATATCCGCAGGGCTTCGACCTGCCCGATGATGCGGCGGTGACGGCCCTGCTCGAAACCGCGCGCGAGCTTGGCATCAATCTGGTCGACACCGCGCCAGCCTATGGCCTGAGCGAACAGCGGCTCGGCCAGTTGCTGCCCGGCCCGCGCAGCGACTGGGTGATCGTCAGCAAGGCCGGCGAATATTTCGAACAGGGCGCCTCGCGGTTTGATTTCTCAGCCTCGGCCATCCGCGCTTCGGTGGAAAACAGCCTGCGGCTCCTGCGCACCGATTACCTCGATGCCGTGCTGCTGCATTCCGATGGCATCGACGAGGCCGGCGAGCGCTTCCTGCCGGCGGCCGAGATGCTGGCTGGGCTGAAGGCCAGGGGCCTGATCCGGGCTGGCGGCTTTTCCGGCAAGACCGTGGCCGGCGGCAACAGGATGCTGCCTCACATCGATATCCTGATGGCAACCTATAACCCGGGCTATACCGCCGAAGTGCCGCTGATCGCCGCCGCTGCCGGGCAGGGCAAAGGCGTGCTGGTGAAAAAGGCACTGGCCAGCGGCCATGCCGCCGACCCGGCCGCCGCGCTGAAGGCAGCCGCGACTTTGCCTGGTGTTTGCAGTATCGTGGTGGGCACGCTGTCGCCGGCGAATTTGCGCGCCAATGCTGCAGCCGTGGGGAGCCTAGCGTGAGCGATACAGACCAGCCGTCACAGCAGGATATGGCCGCCGCCGCCGAAGGGGAGTTCCTGGCCTTTGGCTGGGAGGCCGCGCAGATCGAGTTGCCCGGTGCCGAACCCGGTGCGCCGCCGCGGGCGGGGTTCCGGCATGGCGATTTCGCCGCCATCGCCCTGCAGACCGGCTGGCTGGTGATCGCGCTGCCGGCCAGGCTTGTGCTCGGCACACTGCCATCAGCCTCGGCGGTGCGGCGTTTCGTGTCGAAATGCGTCAGCTTCCCGGCCCATCCCAATGGCGCTATCATCGGCGCCGCGCGTCAGGCCATGCTGCAGGCGGTGGAAGAGGAACTGAGCCTGGCACGCCAGGCGGCCGATCTGCTCGAAGCCAAGATCGAAGACCTGATGGGCAGCATCGACGATATCCGCGCCAAGTCGATCCTATTCGGCCGCGACGATTAAGATCGCGCCGCGCCTGCTCAGGAACGCCGTGCCTATGAACGGGGCGGCGGCCGCAGTGGCACTTCCTGCAGCGAGCGCACATAAACGCCCACCACCTGCGGCCCCTGCAGCTGGCGATTGATCTGGTAGACCAGGCGGCGCTTCAGCTGCTCGATATCCTGGTCAAACAGCCGGCCGTCTTTTCCCAGCGGTTCGCGGTTCAGCTCGATGATGATGGCGTTGTAGACGCGCGGCATCAGGTCATCGACCTTGCGCGCATTCTCCACCGAGCCGCAGTCGACATTGAGCGTCATGATGACCTTGGAACCCGGCGGGCCGGCAATCGGCGCCGTCACCGCATCGACCACCAGGATCGGGTTGTTGATCGGCGGCTTCTCGACCGGGGTATCGCTTTTCTTCTTCTTCTCTTTTTCCTGCGCATACGCGGCCACAGGCAGCAACAGGCTGCCGGCGGCCAGCAGGCCGAGCAGGCGGCGCCTCGGCAGCGAGGGTCGGTCGAGAGGGTTAATGGCGTTCCCGCGTGGCATGGAAACGGATCTTATCCCATTTTTTCTCGATATAGGAGAGTTCCCATGTGTTGCGGGCCATGAAGACCGGATTGCCCTCGCGGTCGTCGGCGATGGTGCCCCGGTTCTGCTCCACGAACAGGTCGAGATCGCGCTTGTCCTCGGCATCGACCCAGCGGGCGGTCTCGTAGGGCGCCTGCTCGAACCCGACCTCAAGGTTGTATTCCTCGCCCAGTCGGGCGGCGAGCACATCAAGCTGCAGCGGCCCGACCAGGCCGACGATCCAGTCGGCGCCGATCCGCGGACGGAACACCTGGGTGACGCCCTCTTCGGCCAGATCCTCCAGCGCGCGCTGCAGGTGCTTGGCCTTCATCGGATCGCCCAGCCGCACGCGGCGCAGGATTTCCGGCGCGAAGTTGGGAATGCCGGTGAAGCGCAGGTCTTCGCTCTCGGTCAGCGTATCGCCGACGCGCAGCACGCCGTGATTGGGAATGCCGATGATGTCGCCGGGCCAGGCTTCGTCGGCCAGCGAGCGGTCGCGGGCAAAGAACAGCGTCGGGTTGCTCACCGTAATCGGCTTGCCGGTGCTGACCTGCTTCAGCTTCATGCCGCGCTTGAAATGGCCCGAGCACAGCCGCAGGAAGGCAATGCGATCGCGATGGTTCTTGTCCATGTTGGCCTGGACCTTGAACACGAAACCGGTGACGGCCTTTTCGGTCGGCTGGA
Organism: Ferrovibrio terrae; assembly: GCF_943371255.1. Taxonomy (GTDB): domain Bacteria; phylum Pseudomonadota; class Alphaproteobacteria; order Ferrovibrionales; family Ferrovibrionaceae; genus Ferrovibrio; species Ferrovibrio terrae_B. The sequence continues at coordinate 53,412 of NZ_CALRUC010000002.1, forward strand.
TCACGCGCTTATCGGTCGGCTGCGGGCGCGGCGAGGGCGCGAATTCGCCCAGGCCCTTCAGCAGTTCGTCGACGCCGAAATTCTTCAGCGCCGAGCCGAAATACACCGGCGTCATATGGCCCTGGCGATAGGCTTCGGGATCGAAGGGCGGGCAGGCGCCCTCGATCAGCGCGATATCTTCCAGAAGCTTGGCGCGCTGTGCCTCGGGCACGTATTCGGCCACGCGCGGATCGTCCAGGCTGTCGAGGATGATGACCTCGGGTTCGAGATTCTTGTTTTCCTTGCCGACCAGCAGCAGGCGCTTGCCGAACAGGTCGTAGCAGCCACGGAAATCATGGCCCATACCGATCGGCCAGTTCGCCGGCACGCATTCCAGCGCCAGCGTGGAGGCGACTTCGTCCAGCAGCGCGAACGGGTCCTGCGACTCGCGATCGATCTTGTTCACAAAAGTGGCGATCGGCACGTCGCGCAGGCGGCAGACCTCGAACAGCTTGCGCGTCTGGGTTTCGATGCCCTTGGCGGCATCGAGCACCATGACCGCGCTGTCGACGGCGGTCAGCGTGCGGTAGGTATCCTCGCTGAAGTCTTCATGGCCCGGCGTGTCCAGCAGGTTGAAGGTCCAGCCCTGGTATTCGAAATTCATCACCGAGGTGGAGACCGAAATGCCGCGCTGCTGTTCGATCTTCAGGAAGTCAGACCGCGCGCGGCGGTTCTCGCCACGTGCCTTCACGGCGCCGGCCAGATGGATGGCGCCGCCGAACAGCAGCAGCTTTTCGGTCAGGGTCGTCTTGCCCGCGTCAGGATGCGCGATGATGGCAAAGGTGCGCCGGGCGCCGATGGGGTCGGCGCCCGGAATGGAAACGGCAGCGGGTTCGGACATCGTACTCTAACGCACCCTCTGAAAAGGAATTCGGGCCTTCAGCGGCCGCTCCACCCCTTGCCGGCCTCGGCCCGTTCGACCAGCAGCTTGGCCGGTTCCCAGAACTTGCCGTGGATCTTGTGGAAGCCGCGGATCGTGGCGAGCACCTTGTCGAGGCCGATCTGTTCGGCCCAGAACATCGGCCCGCCCCGATAAACGGGGAAGCCATAGCCGAAAAGGTAGGTGATGTCGATATCGCCCGACCGGATGGCGATGCCTTCCTCCAGGATCTTGGCGCCCTCGTTGACCAGCGGATACATGCAGCGCTGGACGATTTCCTCGTCGGAAATCTCCCGCCGTTCAATACCTTGCTCCCTGGATGCGGCCAGGATGATGTCCTTGACCACCGGATCGGGCACCGCATCGCGGCCCTCATACTTGTAGAAACCGGCACCAGTCTTCTGGCCGAAGCGGCCCAGTTCGCACAGCTGGTCGGCCACCTTGGAATAGCGCTCGTCCTTGGGGCGCAGATGCGCCTTGCCCTTGCGGATGCGCCAGCCGACATCCAGGCCGGCGAGATCGCTCATCCTGAACGGCCCCATGGCGAGGCCGAAGTCTTCCAGCGCGCGGTCGATCTGCTCAGGGCTGCAGCCTTCTTCGAGCAGGAAATTCGCCTCGCGTAAGTACCCATGCAGCATGCGGTTGCCGATGAAGCCATCGCAGTTTCCGGCCAGCACCGCCACCTTCTTCAGCGTCTTGCCCATCGCCATCACGGTAGCGATGGTCTCGGGTGAGGATTTGGCGCCGCGCACGTTTTCCAGCAGCTTCATCACATTCGCCGGGCTGAAGAAATGCGTGCCGATCACATCCTGCGGCCGCTTGGTGCTGGCCGCGATCTCGTCGATATCCAGCGTCGAGGTGTTGGTGGCGAGGATGGCACCCTGTTTCATCACCTTGTCGAGCTTGCCGAACACCTCTTTCTTGACACCCATCTCCTCGAACACGGCTTCCACCACGATATCGGCGTCGCCGATATCCTCAAAGCGCTGGGTGCCGGTGATCAGCTTCATCGCCCGGTCCATCGCCTCCTGCTTCATGCTGCCGCGTGCCACGGATGTGGCATAGTTCTTCTCGATCACGCCAAGGCCGCGGCTGAGGGCTTCCTGCGACACGTCCAGCAGCTTCACCGCGATACCGGCATTGGCGAAATTCATCGCGATGCCGCCACCCATGGTGCCGGCGCCCAGCACGGCAGCCGATTTGATCGGCTTGGCCTGCACATCCTCGGGCAGGCCGGGAATCTTGGCCGCCTCGCGTTCGGCGAAGAAGGCATGGATCTGCGCCGCGCGCTGCGGACTGCCCATGCATTCGAAGAAGTATTCGCGCTCTTTCAGTAGGCCTTCATCCATCGGCAGCTTGGTGGCGACCTCTACTGCATCGATGCAGCGCCACGGGCCGAGGAAGCCCCTGGCCTTGCGCTCGATACTCTTGCGGTAGTCGCTGAACACGGCAGGGTCGACATTGCTGACCTTGTCGTTCATGTCGCGCACCAGCCGCAGCGGGCGCTGCTCGGCCACCACCCGTCTGGCATAGGCGAGTGCGCCCTCCAGCAGATCGCCGGTCACGATTTCGTCAATCGCGCCAAGCTCGGCGGCCTTCTTCGCCGGGATCGGATTGCCGGAAACAATCATGTCGAGCGCCAGCTTCGGGCCAATCAGGCGCGGCAGGCGCTGGGTGCCGCCGGACCCGGGCAGCAGGCCAAGCTTCACCTCCGGCAGGCCGACCTGGCCGCTCTCCAGCGCTACACGCCAGTGGCAGGTCAGCGCCACTTCGAAACCGCCGCCCAGCGCCGTGCCATGCAGGGCAGCCACCACCGGCTTGGTCATCGCCTCGATGCGCTTCAGCACATCCGGCAGATAGGGCTGCAGCGGGGTCTTGCCGAATTCCTTGATATCGGCACCGGCAATGAAGGTGCGGCCACCGCCAATGATCACCGCGGCACTGACGCCGGCATCGGCGTCGGCCTTGTCCAGCCCGGCAATGATACCGGCCCGTACACCCTGGCTCAGCGCGTTGACGGGGGGATTCTCGATAGTGAGGATGGCGATGCCGTCTTTGACGGCATAGGCAACGGGTTCGGTCACGTTTCTCTCCGGTGTCTTCTCGATTGTCGGACAATCGGTTATAGCCGAGGCATTCAGCCCGGGCAAAAGCCTTGGCCTGCCGCTACGTCAGCGCTAAGTGTTTGTGATGGCCACCTTTTTGGAATATCGCGCGCAGGACTGGGATAATCGCCGCCTTTGGCTGGGCGTTGCGATGTCGCTGCTGCTGCATGGCCTGATCGTGCTGCTGCTGCTGGTCGAACCCTGGACCTGGCGAATCCAGCCCGAGCCGCCGCCGATCCTGGCCGAATTCGTGATGCCGGAGCCGCCCAAACCGACCCCGACCCCGGCACCACCCCCGGCACCGCAGCCGGCTCCGACCCAGGCGCAGGCCCCGCCGGCACAGCAGCAGACGATGACGCCTGAGCCATCCCGCCCGGTACCGCCGCCCAGCATCCCGCAATTGCAGCGCGCGCCGGTTACCGAGGCACCATCGAAGGCACCGCCCAGCGCCGGCGAACGTGCCCGGCCGCAGGCCGCCGAAAAGCCGCAGCCGGCACCGGTACCCGATCGCGCCGGCCCCTCGACCGTGACTGCGCCGCCGGCGCAGCGCCAGCAGCAGTCACCGCCGCGTCCCACCGGCAACCGCGACGCTGGCGCGCCGGGTGCTGCGGGTGCGACCGGCGAAACCATGACGCAGTCGGAAAGCGATTACTTCCTCAGCCAGGTGGTCAGCGCCTGGGTGATCGATTTCGACGCGCCGCAGTTTGCCGATATCCGGATTTTCGGCCGCTATCGCGTGCTGCCCAATGGCATGCTGGCGCCGCCATTTGGCAAGAACGATCCGTGGGACATGCGGGCGATGGTGGAGAACTGGGACCAGATCGCCGTTGACCGCCGGCCGCAGGCCGCTGCCTTCCGCACGGCAATCGAAACTTTCCTGCGTGCCATGCGGCTGGCGCAGCCGATGCGCATGCCGCCCAATCCGGAAGGCTACCCCAAGGTGCTGGAACTGAATTTCCGTATTGGCGATCTGTAAGCGTCAGCGCGCCGGAATGCCACGACGCGCGATCACCATGCACAGCGCGCCGATCAGGGTGACGAAGGCCATCAGCAGATAGCCGTCGGCATAGCTCAGGCCCAGCTCGTCATGCATCAAGGCGAAGCTGGATGGGCCGATCACCACGCCGGCAAAGGTGATGCTCAGCGTGGCGCCGGTGGCCAGGCCGATGCTTTGCGGCGGTGCCTGGCGCGCGATCACCGCCATGAACACACCGTTCCAGCCAATGGCGCAGAATCCGAACAGCATCACGGTGGCACCGGTCAGGCTGAGTGGCCAGTTGGTATCGATCAATGCCGTGAGAATGGCGGCCAGCATCGCCACCACGCCGTTCAGGATCAGCACCTTCGATCCCGATTTCAGGCGGTCGGCGAGCCAGCCCCAGGCGAGACGGCCGAACGCGCCGGCGGTCTGTGCCAGCGCCAGCATCGTGCCGGCCAGCACCAGATGCAGTCCGACTTCGGTGACCAGATAGGTGACCAGCAGGCCGGTCAGGCTGAGCTGCACGGCGGAATAGGCAAACGAACACAGGGCCAGCCAGCGCAGGATCGGATGCCGCCACACCACGCGCAGGCCTGCCAGCGGCGAGAGCAGCAGCGGCGCATCAGGCAGCCGGTCGATATCCCATGACCGCCGTGCCCGCTGCAGCAGCAGGCTGAGGCCAAAGCCGAGCAGGGCACAGAAGGCCAGTCCGATCTGCCAGTTGAGTGCCAGCGTGATCGGTGGAATCAGCAGGCCGGCCAGCATGCCGCCAATCGGCACGCCGCATTGCTTGATCGAAAAGATCAGGTTCATATGCGCGCCGCTGCGTGTGCGCGACAGCAGATGCGAGGCGGCCGGATTGGTGCAGCCATAGCCCAGGCCGATCACCAGGGCGCCCAGCACCAGGGCCTGCAGGGTGCCCCAGGCCGAGATCAGGCAGCCGAAAGCGGCGAGCCACAGTGCCATCTGGCTGGTGCGCCCGGCGCCGAGGCGACGCACAAAACCGCCGCCGATCAGCGATGTCACCACGGCACCGGCATAGACCAGGCTGACCTGATAGCCGGCCAGGCCGGGGCCGGTGCCCAGTTCGGCAGCGGCTTTCGGCGCCACGGCTGATAATGCCAGTGCGCATAATGTGGTGATCGACTGCGTACCGGTGGTGGCTGCCAGCACCGGCCAGACCGGCAGGGTCGGCGGGCTGGCCGGATCGCTCACTGCGTCGCCTGAAACTTCTGCTGATAGGACCGCCAACTGGCGCGGACTTCATCCAGCACCGGGGCTGCAGTCGGATGCGCCTTGATGCGTTGCCAGTAGGCGCTGAGCATCGGTCGCTTTTCCAGCAGGTTCTGACCGATCAGGCCGGGCAGCACTTCATCGACATAGAACAGCATGGGGCTTAGCGCGCAATCGGCCTGGCTGAACCGTGCCTCGGCGGCGCAGCCATCCTTTGCCACGTAGATGTCGAGGAATTTCAGCCCGCGCGCGAAAGCCGGGGTCAGGGCCTCGAGCGCCTCACGATTGCCCGGGTCGGTGAACAGCAGCACGAAGAAATCATGCAGCGGCGGTGCCAGATAAAGGTCGGACAGCCGCACCATCAGTGTGACGCGGGCGCGCGCTTCCGGCGTGTCGAGATACAGCGACGGGCCGCCCAGGACGGCATCGAGATAGCCGCAGATCACTTCCGATTCCGGCAGCAATGTGCCGTCATCCAGCAGCAACGCGGGAATCTTGCCGATGGGAGCCATGCTGCGGAAATCGGCACCGGGCTTCACCAGTTCGATCTGCGCACCGCCTTTGGCGCGCAACAGCATGCGCACACGGGCAGCGAAAGGCGAGCCATCGTTATTGTAGAGCTTCATGCTAGCGGTGCTTCCGCAGGTCTTCCCAGGCGGCCAGTTTGGCACGCGGGCTGCCCGGTGTCGCGGCGGTGGTTTCCGCCGCCTCGATGCGCTTCCAGCAGGTCCAGTCCATCACAGGCACGCCACGGCTTTGCAGCCAGGCATCCAGTGCCGCCGAACCTTCCTTGGCCGGTGTAGAGTCGGTGGCGTAATCGGCGAGCAGCAGATCGGCCACGGTCTTTGCCTCAGCGCGGTTGGTCGGGATGGTGCCCGAAGGCCCGCGCTTGGCCCAGCCCACCACATAAAGGCCCGGCGCGATGCGGCCATCGGTATTGGCGATCACGCCGCGCTCATCGCTCTGCGGCAGGTCGCCGTCGGCTGCCGTGCGATAGCCAATCGCGCTGATGACGGTGCCGACATCGAGCGTCGGACCGTTCTTGATCTGCAGGCCCTCGACGCGGCTGCTGCCGGTGATGGCTTCAGGGATGGCGTTAAACAGGAAATGCAGCCTGATCGGCTTGTCGTCCTCGCGCGCGGCGAATTCATGCAGGATCGACAGATTCTTTTCCTTCACCCGGGCCTCGTTCGGATCGAGGCCGGCCGGCAGTGCCGCAGGCAGATCGCTCTTCTGAACGATCGGGCGCAGGCGTTCCAGCCGGCCGAGTTCCGCCAGTTCGGCACTGGTGAAACTGGCCTCCACCGGGCCGCGCCGGCCGAGGATGTAAAGATCGGTCAGCGGTGCCGCCGCGATCATGTCTGCGGCATGGGCGGTCAGGTCGCTGCTTGCCATCTCTGCTTTGGTCTTGCCCAGCACGCGCACGATGTCGATGGCGACATTGCCCATGCCGATCACGGCCGCGCCGGGTTTGTCCAGCAGCGGTTCGAGCGCGCGGAAATCGGGATGGCCGTTATACCAGCCGACAAAGGCCATCGAGCCATAGCGGCCGGGCAGATCCTCGCCGGGAATGCCCAGCGGCCGGTCGGCATGGGCACCCAGCGCCAGCACCACGGCATCGTAATGGCTGCGCAGGTCGGCCAGCGGCAGGTCGGTGCCGACCTGGACATGGCCGAGGAAGCGCACATTGCCACCGGCGAACAGGCGGTCGAACTGCCGGGTCACCGCCTTGGTGCCCTGGTGGTCGGGGGCGACGCCGAACCGCACCAGCCCGTAGGGCGTCGGCAGGCGATCGAAGACATCGATTTTCAGCTCCGGCTTCTGGCGGAGCAGGGCATCGGCGCAGAACAGTCCGGAAGGACCGCTGCCAACAATGGCGATATGGTGCAGCACGGCTTCGTTTCGGTTATGATTGGTCAAAATGTCGCCGCAACCTTAGTGCAGCCTGCCTTGGTTATGCAAACCCGCCACCCCGATTTCCGCACCGGTTTCGCCGGCTGTTTCATATCCGAACCCGCCGATTCATGACCGAAGCCGCCGAACCCCCGAGTTTCCGTGTCCTCAATCCGCTGGGCCGCGCACCCGCGGTGCTGATCTGCGACCATGCCAGCCGCATCGTGCCGCCGGCCTTGCGCAATCTCGGCCTGCCTGACGACGAACTGCTGCGGCATATCGGCTGGGACCCCGGCACCGCGGCGATCACCGAGCAGCTGGCGCGCGCGCTGGATGCGCCGGCAGTGCTGTCGGGTGTGTCGCGGCTGGTGATCGACTGCAATCGCCGGCCCGATGATCCGACCCTGATCTGCGAGGTCAGCGACGGCACGGTGGTGCCCGGCAACCGCGACCTGGGCGAGGCGGAGCGCGAACGCCGCATGGCGCGCTATTTCCGCCCCTATCATGCCGCCATCGCCGACACGCTGGACACTGCGCGCCAGCGCAGCGCGCAGCCGGCCTTGCTCTCCATCCACAGCTTCACGCCGGCGTTGCGCGCCCGCGAGGAGCCGCGGCCCTGGCATATCGGCGTGGTCTGGGACCGCGACGGCCGGCTGGCCCAGCCGCTGCTGCAGGCCCTGCGCGACGAAGGCGACCTGCTGGTGGGCGATAACCTGCCCTATAGCGGTCGCGACCATTCCGGCTATTCGATCTTCGAGCACGGCCAGAACCGCGGCCTGCATCATGTGATGATCGAGGTGCGACAGGATCTGGTCGCCAGCGAGGCCGGGATCGCGGAATGGGCCGGACGGCTGGAACGCTGCTTCCGCCGCATGCTCACCGAGGCCGGCATTCTGGCCCCCAGCGTCAGCGCCGCGTGATGCATGGCTGAAGATTTCACCATCGGTATCGAGGAAGAGCATCTGCTGGTCGAGCGCGGCAGCGGCGTGCTGGCGGTCGAACCGCCGGCGGCTTTGCTGGAGGAATGCGAGGCGCTGGCCGGCGGCCAGATCAATCCCGAATTCCTCAAATGCCAGATCGAGATCGTCACCAAGGTCTGTCGCGACATGGGCGAGGCGCGTGCCGACCTGGTGCGCCTGCGTTCCGCCATTGCCGGGGTCGCGGCCAAGCACAATCTCGCGCCGATTGCGGCATCCACGCATCCGTTTGCCAAATGGAGCGAGCAGAAGCATACCGACCGCGCCCGTTACGATCGCCTGGCGCATGACCTGGCCGGCGTGGCGCGGCGGCTGATCATCTGCGGCCTGCATGTGCATGTCGGCATTGCCGATGAAGACCTGCGCATCGATCTGATGAACCAGGTCAGCTATTTCCTGCCGCATCTGCTGGCGTTGTCGGCCTCCTCGCCTTTCTGGCAGGGCGAGGAAACCGGCCTGCAATCCTATCGGCTGTCGGTGTTCGACAGTCTGCCGCGCACCGGATTGCCCGAGCGCCTGGAAACCTGGGGCGAATACCAGCGGCTGGTGAACCGCCTGATGCAGGCCGGGCTGATCGAGGATGCGACCAAGCTGTGGTGGGATATCCGCCCCTCGGCGCGCTATCCCACGCTGGAGCTGCGCATCACCGATGTCTGCACCCGGCTGGATGACGGCATCAGCATCGCCGCCCTGTTCCGCTGCCTGCTCGCGGCACTCCTGCGGCTGAAACAGAAGAACCAGCGCTGGCGCATCTATGCCAACACCCTGATCGACGAGAACCGCTGGCTGGCCCAGCGCTATGGTGTCGCCGGCAATCTGGTCGATTTCGGCAAGGGGCAGGCGATGCCCTATGGCGCACTGCTGGACGAACTGATCGACCTGGTGCGCGAGGAGGCCGTCGCGCTCGGCTGTCTGGCCGAGGTGGAGCGGGCGCGCGGCATTCTCCGCCGCGGCACATCGGCCCAGCGGCAGTTGCAAGTCTACCGCGATGCGCTACATGCTGGCATGGACAAAGCGGCGGCATTGCGCGCCGTGGTCGACTGGCTGATCGCAGAGACCGTGAATTTCCAGATCCCCGACTAGGAGGCAGAGATGGCCGACCCAATCGACGACAAGACGCAGACCGAACTCGAGGCCGCCGCTTTCCGCCGGTTGCTCGAGCATCTGCGCAGCCGCACCGATGTGCAGAATATCGACCTGATGAATCTGGCCGGCTTCTGCCGCAACTGCCTGTCGAACTGGTATCAGGATGCGGCGAAGGACAAGGGAATCGCCATCGAGAAGATGGCGGCGCGCGAGATCGTCTATGGCATGCCCTATGCCGACTGGCAGGCGAAATACCAGAAGGAAGCCTCGCCGGAGCAGCAGAAGGCCTTTGCCGAGTCGCAGAAAACCCACAAACACTAGATTTCCACAGCAGGCGCATTCCTGTGGATAACTGTGGGCGAGGGGAGCTTCGGGCATAGGCGCGCCGGCCGTGCTGGCTATAATCCGCGCCAACCCCAGTCTCTCATTCTGTTTTGCAAAGGTCGCCTCCCATGGCCAAACTCAAGTCCGGCAACTTCTCGACCGATCAGCTCAACCAGCTGGTTGCGCGCATCGAGCGTCTGGAAGAAGAGAAGAAGGCGCTGGCCGACGACATCAAGGAAGTCTATGCCGAGGCCAAGGCGCATGGCTTCGACGTGAAGATCCTTCGCCAGGTGATCCGTCTGCGCAAGATGGACAAGGCCGAGCTGGACGAGCAGGAGACGCTGCTGCAGGTCTATATGGATGCATTGGGCATGACCGACAGCCGCGGCGCCGACGAAGCGGCGGCGGAGTAAGCATGCGCAGCGGCCCTGCCGGCGGTATCGCAGGCCTGGCCGCATTGCTGCTCTGTGGTGTGGCAGCCATCAGTACGGCGGTTGCGCAGCCGCAACGCCCCGTCACCGATGACAGCCAGGCCTGTGTCACGGTTGCCAATCTCACCGAATACAACTGGCCGATCGGCGTCCGCCGCGAGGGCCGGGTCAACTCGACCCTGATCGCCAAGCCGCGCGAGGTGAACCGCTATTGCGCGCCCGACCGGCTCGGGCCGAACGAGTTCATCATCGTGCAGGTGAAATCCAGCTGGTTTCCGGTCGGCGAATGCCGTCTGAAGAATCGCGGCACCATGGAAATCTACCGCGAGAAAAGCACCGAGACCGACAGTGGCGAAGTCACCCGCGTGAAATGCTACGAGGGGCGCTAGCCCCGCAGCTCACGGGCGCAGCAGCGCCCAGCGCCAGATCGGGCCGTCGTCAGGGTCGTCCACCGCTTCCACCAGATCGAAGCCACGCTTGCGCAGGATCGTCGTCGAGGCGTTTTCCTCCGGAAGGGTATGCGCCAGCACGGCCTGGATCTCGTATTCGTTGAAGGCGATCTTCAGCAGCTCGCGCGCCATCACGCTGGCAACGCCCTGGCCTTCGTTCCCCGGAAAGGTGAAATAGGCGATCTCGATCAGACCCTGCACCGGCGGCGATTTGAAGCTGCAGATGCCGAGCAGGGCATTGTCGGCCTCGCGGAGCGCGAAATAGCTCAGCCAGGGATCGGTGGCACCGGTCTGCTCATAGAGATCGAGCGTGGCCGTCGCCACCTCGGCGGCGAGGTCCGCCACCGCGGCATGGTTCGGATGCTCGGCCAGGACCGCCGCCGGATTGGCGGACAGGCTTTCCAGATACGGCGTGTAGAGCGGTTTCAGCGTCAGCATGAATGCGGTTCTGGCTGATCCGCGCCCGCCCCGCAAGCCTTCATCGGCGTTTCAGCCAGTCCAGCACGGTGGGCAGCACCACCTGCGGCTTGCGCACCCAGCGGAAATGGTCGATGCCCTCGAAGCCCAGTGCTTTCGGGTCGAGATGATGGCGGGAGACTTCCGCCTTGGGGAAGCGCCGCACGATATCGTTCAGCGCATGCTTGGGTGCGAAGAAATCGCCCTGCAGCGAGATCGCCAGCACCGGCAGGGTCATGGTCGCCAGCACGGCATCGTGATCCACCTTGTGTGGCTTGCCGAAATAGAAGCGCCCGGTGCGCGCCTGCCGGCCCCAGTCGGCGATCACGCTGCGCGCCTCGCGGCCGGCGAATTTGAATGTCGCACCCGGGAAATGCCCCAGCAGTCTGGCGGCCAGCACCGCCGCCTGGCTGTAGGGCCAGAAGGGCAGCGGCCAGAGTTTCCAGTGTACCGAACTGACAGCGGTGAGGATCAGGCCGTCCAGCTGATCGGGATGATGCGCGGCATAGATGGCGCTGACCTGGCCGCCGAGCGAATGGCCGTAGAGATAGAAGGGCGTGCCGGGGAAACGCGCCTTCACGGCGGCAATCGCCTGCGGCCAGTCCTCGGTCAGCATGTCGTGATAGCCGAAATCGTAATCGCGTCCCGGCCGCCGGCCGCCGCTCTCTTCATGGCCGCGCAGCTCGGCGACGGCCACGTTATGCCCGGCTTCGCACAAAGCCGTGGCGAGCGGCGTGTAATAGCCCGCTTTCACCCCCATCGCCGGCTGGATCAGGATCGCCGGTGCGGCGGGATCGGCAGCGGGGTAGAGATGCAGCGCGAAGCTGGTGCCTTCACTGCGCTGTAAACGGATTGTTTCTGGCGTCGTCATGGCGCGATCAAGCCACGACACGCGCCGCCCTGCAATTACCAATCAGGTCGTAACGTCGCGGCATGCCGTTGCGGAAGTAAGACGTGGATGGCCGGGACAAGCCCGGCCATGACACGCGCTCCTTTACTCCGCCGCCGTCGCCAGCGGTGTCGGGCTGCGGAAGCTGGCCAGCAGCTTGGCTTCCTTGGCCTTGGCATCCTTCAGGTGCTTCACCTTCACATGGCCATAGCCGCGGATGTCTTCCGGGATCTTCGCCAGCTGCACGGCAAGGCCATGATTGTCCGGCGTCATCTTGGCGCAGAGTTCCTCGATCAGGGTGACGTAATCGGCGATCAGCTGGCGTTCGGTCTGCCGCTCATGGCTATAGCCGAACACATCCAGTTTCGTACCGCGCAGGCCCTTCAGCCTGGCGAGCAGCTTGAAGGCGCGCATCATCCAGGGGCCGAACTGCTGCTTCTGCGCGATGCCGGTTTCCGGATCGGGCGGGTTGAGCAGCGGCGGCGACAGATGGAAGGAGAGCGAGAAGTCGCCCTCGAACTGCGCATTCAGCTTCTTGAGGAATTCGCCATCGGTGTAGAGTCGGGCGACCTCGTATTCGTCCTTGTAGGCCATCAGCTTGTAGCCATAGCGTGCCACCGCTTCGGCAAAGCCGGTCATGCCCTTGGCCTTGGCGGCCTCGGCAATGCGGGCCTTGTCCACCAGCGCCTTGTAGCGCTGCGCGTAAGCCTCGTTCTGGTAAGCGACAAGGCGCGGCATGCGGTCGGCCAGCAGTTCGTCCACCGTCCGGGCAAACGCCTTGGGTTCCATCGCCATCACGGTGGGGCGGGCGATGTCATCCACCACCTTGGCATCCTGGGCATAGAGCCGGCCCCAGTTCAGCGCCCGCTTGTTGGCGTCGATCGCCGTACCGTTCAGCTCGATGGCCTGCAGCAGGGCATCGAGCGACACCGGCAGCAGGCCGCGCTGCACGGCATAGCCCAGCATGAACATGTTGGTGGCGATGGCATCGCCCATCAGCGCCGTGGCGATGCGGGTGGCCTCGACGAATTCCGACAGGTTCTCGCCGGCGGCATTGCGGATCGCCTGCGCCATCTGCTGGTCGTCCAGCACCAGGTTCGGATTGAGCTGGAAGGCCGCCGTGGGCGTCAGATGCGTGTTGATCAGCGCCCGTGTGGCGCCGCGCTGCATCTTTTCCAGTGCAGCGTCTCCTGCGGCCACCACCATGTCGCAGCCCAGCACCAGGTTGGCGCCGCCGGCCGCCACGCGCACGGCATGGATGTCCTCCGGCGTCTTGGCGATGCGAACATGGCTCAGCACGGCGCCGTTCTTCTGCGCCAGGCCGGTGAAATCCAGCACGCTGGTGCCATAGCCCTGGATATGCGCGGCCATGCCGAGAATCTGGCCAATCGTCACCACGCCGGTGCCGCCGATGCCGGTGATCAGGATGTTGTAGGGCTGGTCCAGCGGCGCCACTTCCGGCGTCTTCAGGTTGCCGAACAGGTCATCCGCCAGGCCATCGGGATTCTTCTTCACCTGCACCTTGGCACGCTTCACCTTGCCGCCATGCACGGTGACGAAGCTGGGGCAGAAGCCCTTCACGCAGGAGAAGTCCTTGTTGCAGGACGACTGGTTGATCTTGCGCTTGCGGCCCAGTTCGGTTTCCTGCGGCTCGACCGAGACGCAGTTGGATTTCACCGAACAGTCGCCGCAGCCCTCGCAGACCGCCTCGTTGATGAAGACGCGGCGATCCGGATCGGGGAAGGTGCCGCGCTTGCGGCGGCGGCGCTTTTCGGCGGCGCAGGTCTGGTCATAGACCAGCACGGTGCAGCCGGCGATGTCGCGCAGTTCCTTCTGCACGGCATCCAGTTCGTCGCGATTGTGGATCGTGGTGCCCGGCGCCCATTCGGTGCCGACCGGATATTTGTCAGGCTCGTCGGTCACCACGGCGATGCGGCGCACGCCCTCGCCATAAACCTGGAGCGTAATCTGCGGCGGGGTCAGCTGGCCGTCATGCGGCTGGCCGCCGGTCATCGCCACCGCGTCGTTGAACAGGATCTTGTAGGTGATGTTCACCTTGGCGGCGACACTGGCGCGCAGCGCCAGCAGACCGGAATGGAAATAGGTGCCATCGCCCAGATTGGCGAAGATATGGTTTTCCTCGGTGAACGGCGCCTGGCCGATCCACGGCGTGCCTTCGCCGCCCATCTGCGTAAACGTTGCGGTCGACCGGTCCATCCACAGCGACATGAAGTGGCAGCCGATGCCGGCCACTGCGCGGCTGCCTTCGGGCACGCGGGTCGAGGTGTTGTGCGGGCAGCCCGAGCAGAAATACGGCGTGCGCTGGGTCTTGCCGATGCTGCTGGCAGCCGACTCGCGCTCCTTCTGCTCGATGAAGGCAATGCGCTCCTCGATGCGGGCATTGGTGCCATAGCGCTTGAGCCAAGTATACAGCGCCTTGGCGACGATGGCGGGCGAGATTTCCCCCGCCGACGGCAGCAGCCAGTTGCCTTGCGCATCGAACTTGCCGATCACGCGCGGCCGCACATCCTCGCGCCAGTTATACAGCTGCTCTTTCAGCTGGTTCTCGATGATCGCACGCTTTTCCTCGACGACGATCACTTCTTCAAGGCCTTCGGCGAAATGCCGCGCGCCTTCGCGCTCCAGCGGCCACACCATGCCCACCTTGTAGAGGCGGATGCCCATATCGGCGGCCATTTCCTCGCTGATGCCGAGGTCTTCCATCGCCTGGCGCACATCGAGATACGACTTGCCGGTGGTGATGATGCCCAGCCGCGGGCGCGGGCTGTCGATCACCACGCGGTCGATCTTGTTGGCGCGGGCAAAGGCCAGAGCGGCATAGGCCTTGTGCCGCTGCACGCGATCTTCCTGTTCCAGGATGGCATCGGGCCAGCGGATGTTCAGCCCGCCGGGCGGCATCTGGAAATCGGTGGGATAGGCGATCTGCAGGCGGTCAGGATCGATCGACACGCTGGCCGAGCTTTCCACCGTCTCGGTCTGGCACTTGAAACCGACCCAGACGCCGGCATAGCGCGACATCGCCCAGCCCAGCAGGCCGTAATCGATGAATTCCTGCACATTGGCCGGATGCAGCATCGGCATCATCGCGGCCATCATCATATGTTCGGACTGATGCGCCACGGTGGAGGAGGCGGCGCCATGATCGTCGCCGCACAGCGCCAGCACACCGCCATGCGGCGAGGTGCCGGCGGCATTGGCATGCTTGAACACGTCCATCGAGCGGTCGACGCCGGGGCCCTTGCCATACCAGATCGAGAAGATGCCGTCGTATTTCGCCTTGGGGAACAGGTTGAGCTGCTGGCTGCCCCAGACGGCGGTGGCGGCCAGATCCTCGTTCACGCCGGGCTGGAACTCGATATGGTTCGCTTTAAGGAACTTGCGGGCTTTCCAGAGCTGCTGGTCGAACAGGCCGAGCGGCGAGCCGCGATAGCCGGAGATGAAGGAGGCGGTGTTGAGCCCGGCGGCCAGATCGCGCTTTCGCTGCAGCATCGGCAGGCGCACGAGCGCCTGGGTGCCGGTCAGGAAAACCCGGCCGCGCTCGAGGGTGTACTTGTCGTCCAGCGTTACATTCGCCAGCATCCGGTGCTCCTCCCGCTACCGTAGTCGCCGATCCGGTTCGGCCGCTGCCAATTAGGTCAGCATTACTTACCTAATTATAGGACGGTCCATCCGCTCGGTCGAGGGAAAACCGCTGCCATGCGCCGCATCCGGGGCCGGTTGCTCTTTCAAGTGATTCTGGTAGATAGCCCGAGGTAGTCAATCACACCGCAGCCCGTATCGGACGTTTTATGGCCATTCTGCTCACCGGCGCCGCTGGTTTTATCGGCTTTCATGTCGCGCAGGTTTTGCTGCAGCGCGGCGAAGAAGTGATCGGTCTCGATAATCTGAACGATTATTACGATCCGCGCCTCAAGCACGCACGACTCGAGCAGTTGCAGGGCAAAAAAGGCTTCAAATTTTTCCAGGTCGATATCGCCGAACCTGATGCAGTGCGGGATGCGGCCAAAGGCGCTGATATCACGAAAGTGATCCATCTCGCCGCCCAGGCCGGTGTGCGCTATTCGCTGGTCAATCCATACGCGTATATCCGCGCCAATGTGCTCGGCCATACCGTGATGCTGGAATTCTGCCGCAGCCTGAAAAACTGCGAGCATATGGTCTACGCCTCCTCTTCGTCGGTGTATGGCGGCAATACCAAGCTGCCTTTCGCTGTGGAAGACCGCGTCGATTCGCCGATCTCGCTCTATGCCGCCACCAAGAAGGCCGACGAACTGATCAGCCATGCCTATGCGCATCTGTTCGGCTTCCCGCAGACCGGGCTGCGTTTCTTCACCGTCTATGGTCCCTGGGGCCGGCCCGACATGGCGATGTTCATCTTCACCAAGGCGATCTTCGAGGGCCGCCCGATCCAGGTGTTCAATCACGGCAACATGCAGCGCGATTTCACCTATATCGATGATATCGTCAGCGGCATCATCAAGACGCTGGATCATCCGCCGCCGCCCAACGAACAGGGCCGGCCCTATCGCGTCTACAATATCGGCAACAGTAAGTCCGAGCCGCTGCTGCGCATGATCGAACTGATCGAGCAGGCCACCGGCCGCAAGGCCGAGAAGCAGCTGCTGCCGATGCAGGAAGGCGATGTGCCGGCCACCTACGCCGATATCTCGGCTATCCAGCGCGACACCGGCTTTGCGCCCACCACGCCGATCGATGTCGGCATCCCGCGCTTCGTCGACTGGTATCGCCGCTACCACAACATGATCTGATGAGTGAAATCCCCCAGCTGAGCGCCGATGGCATCGACCCCAAGATGGTCGAGGCCATGATCCGTCAGGGGATTCCCTATTGCGCCGCGCTGGGCGTCGAAGTGATCGAGGTCAAGCGCAGCCATGTCACGCTGTCGCTGCCCTACAATTCCGATCTGGTCGGCGATCCGGCCAATGGCATCCTGCATGGCGGCGCCATCACCTCGCTGGTCGATAGCGTCGCCGGCATGGCGGTGTTCGCCGCGATGCAGAAGCTGCAGGCGGTCGCCACGCTCGATCTGCGCATCGACTATCTGAAGCCGGCACTGGCGCACAAGGCGGTCTATGCCACGGCGGAATGCTACAAACTGACCCGTTCGATTGCCTTTGTGCGCGCCCGTGCCTATCACCCCGATACGCCGGACGATCTGGTGGCCAATTGCGTCGCCACCTTCATGATCGGTTCGTCCGACAAGCCGCCGTTGCCCAAAGGCACCAAAATTCCCGGGGTGCAGGCATGAGTGATTTCGCCACCCTGATCGCCGAAGCCCGGACCAAGCGCGACTTCGCGCCGTTCCTTGCTGCCGTGCCGTATTTCCGCTTCCTCGGCCTCACTGTGAAAGCGGGCGAGAGCGAGGGCGAGCTGATCTGCGTGCTGCCGGCCGATCCCAAGCTGATCGGCAATGCGCGCCTGCCGGCCCTGCATGGCGGCGTGGTTGGGGCGCTGCTGGAATCGGTCGCCATCGTGCAGCTGATCTGGTCGGCCGAGACCGATCGGATTCCGAAAATCATCGACCTGCAGGTGGATTACCTGCGTTCGGCGCGGCCGGTGGAAACCTTTGCCCGCGCCATCATCACCAAGCATGGCCGTCGTGTCGCCAATGTGCGCGCCGAGGCCTGGCAGGACGACCCGGCCCGCCCGGTCGCCGCCGCCCACGCGCATTTCCTGCTGGCCTGATTACAGGTCTGTTATGACGGACGGGCTGGTCAAACCGGCCGGCGATGCCCATATACTGGAGCGATTATAAAACAAAGGGTCTTCCCATGGCTTCTCCCGCCGTTTCCGCTGCCCCCGCCACGCCGGCCAATGATCTCGGCGCCCTGCCGGTCTGGGATCTGAACGATCTCTATCCCGGCCTGGAATCCGCCGAGCTGAAGCGTGACCTGGCCGCCGTTGCCGCGCGCTGCGCCAAGCTGGAGCAGGACTGGAAGGGCAGGATCGCCACCGCTTCGGGCGATGATCTGGCTGGCGTGATCGCCGAGTATGAATCCCTGCAGGATCTGATCGGTCGCATGTATTCCTACGCCTCGCTGGCCTATGCCGGCGATATGGCCGACCCCAAGGTCGCCGGCTTCTACCAGGACATGCAGGAGAAGCTGAACGACATCACCACCAAGCTGCTGTTCCTGACTCTGGAGCTGAACCGCATCGAGGAAGCGGCGCTGGAGAAGAAGTATCTGGAATCGCCGAAGCTGGCGCATTACGGCCCCTGGCTGCGCGACCTGCGGCTGTTCCGCGAGCATCAGCTGGATGACGAGCTGGAACGGCTGCTGCATGAAAAAGCAGTGGCTGGCCGCGCAGCCTGGAACCGCCTGTTCGACGAAACCATGGCCGGCCTGCGCTTCCCCTATGGCAAGGAGCAGCTCACCGCCGAGCAGGTGCTGCACAAGCTGTCGGACAAGGATGCCAAGACGCGCAAGTTGGCCGGCAAGACGCTGGCCAAGGTGTTCAAGCAGAATGTGCGACTGTTCGCGCTGATCACCAACACGCTGATCAAGGACAAGGAGGTCGAGGACCGCTGGCGCAAGTATCCGACGCCGGAGGCCTATCGCCATTTGTCCAACTGCGTCGAGCCGGAAGTGGTCAATGCGCTGACCGATGCGGTGACGGCGGCCTATCCGAAACTCTCGCACCGCTATTACAAGCTGAAAGCGAAGTGGATGGGCGCCAGCAAGCTCAACTGGTGGGACCGCAACGCGCCGCTGCCCGAAGACAATGACCGCGTGATCGCCTGGGACGAGGCGCGCGATATCGTGCTCAAGGCCTATGGCTGCTTTTCGCCGGAGCTGGCCGATCTGGGCCGGAAATTCTTCGACAATGCCTGGATCGATGCCCCCGCCCGGCCGGGCAAGGCATCCGGTGCCTTCGCGCATCCCACCGTGCCGAGCGCGCATCCCTATCTGCTGCTGAACTATCAGGGCCGCACGCGCGACGTGATGACGCTGGCGCATGAGTTGGGCCATGGCGTGCACCAGCTGCTCGCCGCCGAGCAGGGCCCGCTCATGTCGGACACGCCGCTGACCCTGGCGGAAACCGCATCGGTGTTCGGCGAACAGCTCACCTTCCGCGCGCTGCTCGATGCCGCCGGGCCGGAGCGGCGCAAGATCATGCTGGCCTCCAAGGTCGAGGACATGATCAACACCGTGGTGCGCCAGACCGCCTTCTTCAAATTCGAGCGTAACCTGCATGCGGCGCGGCGCGAGGGCGAGCTGACGCCGGACCGCATCGGTGAAATCTGGATGGGCGTGCAGAAGGAAAGCCTTGGGCCGGCGCTGAAGCTGGACCAGGATTACAGCACCTTCTGGTGCTACATCCCGCATTTCGTGCATTCGCCGTTTTATGTCTACGCCTATGCCTTCGGCGACTGCCTGGTGAATGCGCTCTATGCGCGCTACCAGGATGCCGAGGCCGGCTTCCAGGACAAATACTTCGCCATGCTCAAGGCCGGCGGCACCCTGCGGCACCAGGAGCTGCTCAAGCCCTTCGGTCTCGATGCCTCCGACCCCGCCTTCTGGTCGAAGGGGCTTGGCGTGATCTCCGGCTTCATCGACGAGCTTGAGCAGCTCTCCTAAATGACAGAGCGCGACAGCACGCTGGGCCGCGTCCGCCGCTACGCCAGGGTCGGCGCCTCCGTCGGCGGCCTGGCGGCACGGCTGGGTGCCGAACGCGTGCTCGGCGTCAAGATGGACCGCGCCCAGCATGCGGTCGATCTGCGCAATGCGCTCGGCGGGCTGAAAGGCCCGCTGATGAAGGTGGCGCAGATCATGTCCACCATCCCCGATGCGCTGCCGAAAGAATATGTGCAGGAACTGGCGCAGCTGCAGGCCAACGCGCCGGCCATGGGCCAGGCTTTCGTCAAGCGCCGCATGCAGGCCGAGCTTGGGCCGCAATGGCAGACCAAGTTCAAGAGCTTCGATCTCACCGCTGCGGCTGCCGCCAGCCTCGGCCAGGTGCATCGCGCCACCGCGCTGGATGGCCGCGATCTTGCCGTGAAGCTGCAATACCCTGACATGGCTTCCGCGGTGGAGGCCGACCTGCGCCAGCTCAGCCTGATTTTCGGCATCTACCGCCGCTATGATGCCGCCATCGACACCACGCATATCCATGACGAGATCGCCGCGCGCTTACGCGAGGAACTGGATTACGAGCTGGAAAGCCGCCATATGCGGCTCTACAGCGCCATGCTGGCTGATGAAACCGGCGTGCATGTGCCCGCCGTGGTGCCCGAGCTGACCACCAAACGCCTGCTGGCGATGGGCTGGCTCGAGGGCCGGCGGCTGATGGAGTTCAAGGACGCGCCGCAGGAAACGCGCAACAGCATCGCCTTCAACCTGTTCCGCGCCTGGTATGTGCCGTTCTACCGCTGCGGCGTGATCCATGGCGACCCGCATCTGGGCAATTACACGGTGCGCGACGATCTCGGCATCAACCTGCTCGATTTCGGCTGTGTGCGCATCTTCCCGTCGAAATTCGTCGGCGGCGTGATCGATCTCTATCGCGCCATCTCCACCGGCGACCGCGCGCTCGCCGTGCATGCCTACGAAACCTGGGGCTTCACCGGTTTGAGCAACGAGGTGATCGACACGCTCAATCTCTGGGCCGAATTCGTCTATGCGCCGCTGCTGGAAGACCGTCCGCGCCGCATCCAGGAAATGGAGGCCAGCGGCGTCTATGGCCGCGAGGTGGCCGAGAAGGTGCACCACCAGCTCAAGTCCCTCGGCGGTGTCACGCCGCCGCGCGAATTCGTCTTCATGGATCGTGCCGCGATTGGCCTGGGCGGAGTGTTCCTGCACCTGAAGGCCGAGATCAACTGGCACCGCATGTTCCACGACCTGATCGCCGGTTTCGATGTGAAGGCGCTGGAACAGCGCCAGAAGGCGGCACTGAAGACGGCCGGGCTCGACGCCCCGGCTTGAGGCTGGCGCGGGCCTTGCTAGCGCGGGACCGTATCGAACAGGCTGCGCAGTTTCGCGGCCAGCTCGGCCCGACGATAGGGCTTGTTGAGGAAGTCGACCGCCGCCGGAAAATCATCGCTATTCTGCACCACGCCCTTGGCGAAGCCCGATGTCAACAGCAGCTTGATGCCGGGGCGTAGCCCCCGGGCCAGCATCGCCAGCTTGGCGCCGCTGATGCCACCGGGCATCACCATGTCGCTGAACACCAGGTCGATCGTGTCGTTGTGCTTCAGGATATTGAAGGCCATCTGGCCATTCTCGGCTTCGATGACCTGGTAGCCGAGCTGGTTCAGCTGTGCCACCGCCATCTTGCGCACCTGGACATTGTCTTCCACCACCAGAATGCATTCGCCACCGCGCGGTTCCGGCTGTGTCGTCACGCCGGCTTGCGGCAGCGCGGCGCCGCTTTCGGTCGCGCGCGGCAGGTACAGGCGCACCGTGGTGCCATGATCCAGCTCGCTGTAAACCTTGATATGGCCGCGGGACTGGCGTGCGAAGCCGTAGACCATGCTGAGGCCCAGACCGGTGCCCTTGCCGACCGGCTTGGTGGTGAAGAACGGCTCGAAAACCCGCGCCATAATGTCGGCTGTCATGCCGGTGCCGGTATCGGAAACCGCCGTCATCACGTAATCGCCAGGCTGCACCTCGGTATTGGCGCGGCAGTAATCCTCATCAAGCGTGACATCGTGTGTTTCGATGGTCAGGCGACCACCGCTGAGCATTGCATCGCGTGCATTGATCGTCAGGTTGACCAGGGCCGCCTCGAATTGCGCCGGATCGGCCAGGACCGGATGCAGTGCATCGTCGAACACGGTGACGATCTCGATATTCTCGCCGAGGGTCCGGCGCAGGAGCGCGATGGTGCCGGCAATGCGTTCATTGAGATCGAAGCGTTGTGCAATCAACGACTGGCGCCGTGCGAAGGCCAGCAGCTGTTGGGTCAGCTCGGCGCCACGCAGCGAGGCCTGCAGGGCATTTTCGAGGTATTCATGGGCCTGCTTGTCCAATGTCGGTTGGGTCGACAGCAGGTCCAGATTGCCGATCACCACTGACAGCAGATTGTTGAAGTCATGGGCAATGCCGCCGGTCAGCTGGCCAATCGCCTCAAGCCGCTGCGACCGGTTCAGGCGCTCTTCCTGCGCATTGTGCTCGGTCATGTCGCGACCGATGAAGAAATGCTGCTGCTCGGGTTCCGACCACACGCCGGTCCAGACCAGCGGCACCACACGGCCGTCGCGATGCACATAGCGGCACTTGAAATTGCGGGTCTGCCGGCCCTTGCGGGCCAGGCGCATTTCATTGCGGGTGTTTTCCAGATCCTCGGGATACAGGAAGTCGATGGCGCTGCGGCCGTTCATCTCCTCGCAAGGATAGCCGAGGATGACGAGCGAGCTGGGGCTGACGCGGATCAGGTTGCCAGTGCGGTCGACCACCAGAATCAGGTCGACCGAGGTGTCGAAAATACGCTGGTTGATCGCGGCATCGATGCTGCGCGGTTCAAATGCCATCAGCTGGTTCCCGGTTTGGCCGTTGTTCAGTGATGTGCTTCGGTGCGGAATTCCGTTGCGGGCGCCGACGGCGCCATTGTTTCAGTCTCGCGGAAACATTCTCCGGCTTTTCCGCGCCCTTGAGAACTGCAATTCGTGACCAGCCACCCTGTATCTTTGCAGGCGCAATGAAATTACGGGTGGCCTGATGCCCTGACCGGATGACAGAATACGGAGGCCAGGCATGACGGTTGTAAAAGTTGCCGTTTGCCAGGGAACTTTGTTCGCCCGGACCTGTTACCAGCGATCGGGGTGCAATCGACAGGGAGCCGTGCCCATGCCGCCGCAGAAACCGATGCCGCCTGCGTCGCCGCTCACCGGCCATGAGCCGCAGGCCTTTGAAAGCGATCTCGAGCGCCATCGCGCCAGCGACGACGAGGTCTATGGCGCCCATGGCGTGCAGCCCGATACGGGCGACACACCGGTTCCGCCGGGCGCTGCCACCAGGCTGACCCGGGTGGGCCAGCGCCGCAGGCATTAAGCAGCGCCGCCGGCACTGAAATCCGGGTTGCCGCGGCCGGCTTTTGCGCCGAAAATAAAGCCTCGTAACAACATTTCACGGCAGCGCGCATGATCGGCAGCCTGTCGCTTTTCTCGCCGGGCGCAATTCAGGGCTACGGCAGTGCGACGACCACGCCGCAGAGCCTGGCCAGTGACGGCAGCGCTGTCTGCGCGTCGCTGGATTGCGGCGAGCATGGCGCGCTCAATCGCGCCAATCTGCAGGCCCAGTTCCCCGGCCTGTCCCTGTCTGCCGCCAGCGCTGCCCAGCAGCAACAGGGCCAGCAACAACAGAGCCAGCAACAACAGGGCCAGCAACAACAGAGCCAGCAGCAGACCGGTTTCGCGCCGCGCCGCGGTTCTGGCTCTGCCTCTGTATCCGGCGGTGCTGTCGCCACCGGCGGCGGGCGTCTGGCCGGCACCACCCTGCTGACCGCGCAGGAGGCCGGGCAATCCGGTGGCGGTGATGCTGCCTCATCCGGCGAGTTGAGCGAAGAGGAACAGGCGCAGGTCGCCAAGCTCAAGCAGATCGATGCCAAGGTGCGCGCCCATGAGCGCGCCCATGCCGCGGCCGGCGGCGCCCATGCCGGGGCGCCGAGCTACAGCTACACCCGTGGACCGGATGGCCAGATGTATGCCACGTCCGGCGAGGTCGCCATCGATATCGGCCCCGAGAACGACCCCGAAGCCACGCTGCAAAAGGCCACCCAGATCGCGGCTGCCGCGCTGGCCCCGGCCGATCCTTCGGGCCAGGATCGCGCAGTGGCTGCCGCCGCCGCGCAACTGCGGCTGCAGGCGCTGGCCCAGATCCGCGAGGAAAAGCGGGCCGAACAGGAGCAGCAGGAGGCCGAGGCGGACGCAGCCGCAGCCGAAACCGCCGGGCAGGCGGGCTCTGCGGCCCCGGCCGATCCCGCCGGACAGGCGCGCATCACGGCTGCCAACCGCCGGATCGGCCAGCTGGTCGGGCTGATTGCCTGAAATGACGGGTGAAACCGGCCCCGGACCGGCCCGCTCCCATGCGGGTGAAGGGTTGTGCGGCCTTCGGACGCCAGCGTAATATCCCGTCCGATTCAAGCGTCTAGCGACGTCAATCCCTAAACCGACCGATCAAGAGGATACTATGGCCGAAGAGCACAAGATGGGCAGCATGGACATCAGCCATCACAAGGCATCCTGGGATGGCTTCATGGCGATGACCAAATGGGGCAGCATCGCTGTCATCATCCTTCTGGTTCTGCTGGCGATCTTCGTGGTCTGATCCATCCGGCGGCGCCCTGGCAGGTGCCGCCGTTTTTGCGCCATCTTGGTAAGTACGGCGGGGGGAGCTGTCATGAAAATCGGAATACCGAAGGAACGTCGCGCCGGCGAAAAGCGCGTCGCGGCCTCGCCTGAAACGGTGAAGAAATTCGTTGGCCTGGGCTGCACGGTCGTTGTCGAGACCGGTGCCGGCATGGCGGCCGATATCCCCGACGATCAATACACCGCCATGGGCGCGCAGATCGGCGCTGATGCGAAGACCACGCTCGGCGATGCCGATCTGGTGCTGAAGGTGCAGCGCCCGATGACGGCGGCCGAGGGCAATGACGAACTGGCGTTGCTGAAAAAAGGCGCCGTGCTGGTCGCGGCCCTGCAGCCGCTGCAGCAGCGCGACCAGGTCAAGGCTTATGCCGCTGCCGGCATCTCGGCCTATGCCATGGAACTGATGCCGCGCATCACCCGTGCGCAGTCGATGGATATTCTCTCCTCGCAGTCCAATCTCGCCGGCTACAAGTCGGTGCTCGATGCCGCAGGGCATTTCGGCCGCGCCTTCCCGATGATGATGACCTCCGCCGGCACCATCGCGCCGGCGCGCGTTTTCATCATGGGCGTCGGCGTTGCCGGCCTGCAGGCGATTGCCACCGCCAAGCGCCTCGGCGCCGTGGTCTCGGCCACCGATGTGCGCCCGGCCACCAAGGAACAGGTCGAAAGCCTCGGCGGCAAGTTCGTCTGGGTCGATGACGAGGAAGCCCGCAGCTCGCAGACCGCCGGCGGCTATGCCAAGGAAATGTCGGCCGAGTACAAGGCCAAGCAGGCGACCCTGATCGCCGAAACGGTGAAGAAGCAGGACATCATCATCACCACCGCGCTGATCCCCGGCCGTCCCGCGCCGGTTCTGGTGACCGAGGAGATGGTGCGCTCCATGCGTCCGGGTTCGGTTATCATCGATCTGGCGGTTGAGTCCGGCGGCAATTGCCCGCTGTCGAAGACCGACCAGGTGGTGGATGTGAACGGCGTCAAGGTTGTCGGCTACAGCAACTATCCCAGCCGCGTGCCGGTCGATGCCTCCAACCTCTATGCCAAGAACCTGTGGAACTTCCTCAGCCCGCATTGGGACAAGGACAGCAAGACCATCAAGTTCAATCTCGAGGACGAAACCGTGACGGGCACCTGCGTGGTGCGCGACGGCCAGATTGTCCATCCGCAGCTGAAAGAGGGGAACTGACCATGGGTGAGGTATATTCCTTCTTCTCGCTGCTCACGGTCTTCGCGCTGGCCTGCTTCGTCGGCTATTACGTGGTCTGGAGCGTGACGCCGGCCCTGCATACGCCGCTGATGAGCGTCACCAACGCGATCTCGTCGGTCATCATTGTCGGTGCGCTGATCGCCGCCGGTGCCTCGGCCACCTTCGATGCGTCCAAGATTTTCGGCCTGCTTGCCATCGCGCTGGCCGCCGTGAATATCTTCGGCGGCTTCCTCGTCACGCAGCGCATGCTGGCGATGTACAAGAAAAAAGAAAAGAAGTGAGGGCCGCGCCATGCCGATCCAACTGACTGCGCTGCTCTATCTCGTCAGCTCCATCCTGTTCATCCTGGCGCTGCGCGGGCTTTCCTCGCCCGAGACCAGCCGCAAGGGCAACTTCTACGGCATGACCGGCATGGCCATCGCCGTGGTCACCACGATTGCCAATCTCGGCGACCTGTCGGGCTCCATCGTCTGGGTGCTGGTCGCGCTCGTGATCGGTGGCG
Source organism: Ferrovibrio terrae (assembly GCF_943371255.1). Lineage (GTDB taxonomy): Bacteria > Pseudomonadota > Alphaproteobacteria > Ferrovibrionales > Ferrovibrionaceae > Ferrovibrio > Ferrovibrio terrae_B. The sequence goes on from NZ_CALRUC010000002.1 coordinate 79,208, forward strand.
GCGTCGGCACCGTGCTGGCGCGGCGCATCCAGATGACGGCGATGCCGCAGCTGGTTGCCGCCATGCACAGCCTGGTCGGCCTCGCCGCCGTGCTGGTGGCGGCGGCCGCCTTCTACAATCCCGCGCCCTACGGCATCCTCAATGCCGCCGGCCAGCTCACGGTGGCGGCGCGCATCGAAATGTCGCTTGGCGTGGTGATCGGTATCATCACCTTCTCCGGTTCGCTGGTGGCCTTTGCCAAGCTGCAGGGCCTGGTTTCGGGCAGCCCGGTGATCTTCAAGGGCCAGCATTTCCTCAATGCCCTGATCGGTCTCGCCATCCTCGCTCTGGTCGTCGCCTTCTGCATGGCGCCCAGCCGCGAACTGTTCTGGGCTGTCACCGTGCTGGCGCTGATCGTCGGCTTCACCATCATCATCCCGATTGGCGGCGCCGACATGCCCGTCGTCGTGTCGATGCTGAACAGCTATTCCGGCTGGGCCGCGGCCGGCATCGGCTTCACCCTGCAGAACCCGGCACTGATCGTCACCGGCGCGCTGGTCGGTTCGTCCGGCGCGATCCTGTCCTACATCATGTGCAAGGGCATGAACCGCTCGCTGTTCAACGTCATCCTCGGCGGCTTCGGTGGCGACACCTCGGCTGCCGCCGGTGGCGAAAAGGTGGATCGTCCCTACAAGAAGGGCTCGGCCGACGACGCGGCCTTCATCATGAAGAATGCCGGCAAGGTCATCATCGTGCCGGGCTACGGCATGGCGGTGTCGCAGGCCCAGCATGCGCTGCGTGAAATGGGCGACCGGCTGAAGGAAGAGGGCGTCGAGGTCAAATACGCCATCCATCCGGTGGCTGGCCGTATGCCCGGCCATATGAACGTGCTGCTGGCCGAAGCCAATGTCTCCTATGACGAGGTGTTCGAGCTGGAGGAGATCAACTCCGAATTCCAGACCGCCGATGTCGCTTTCGTCATCGGCGCCAACGACGTCACCAACCCCGCCGCGCGCGACGACCCCAAGAGCCCGATCTACGGCATGCCGATTCTCGATGTCGACAAGGCCAAGACCGTGCTGTTCGTGAAGCGCTCGATGGCGTCGGGTTACGCGGGTATCGACAACGGGCTGTTCTACAAGGACAACACGATGATGTTATTGGCCGACGCCAAGAAGATGGTCGAGGACATCGTCAAGGGGCTCTGACCCCAAAGCGCTGTAGCGCCCTGCGAAAATTGTATTCAGACAATCCCAACCGGCCCGGATCTCACGATTCGGGCCGGTTTCATTTTTGAACCGCTATAAAAGAGAATCCTTTGTATGCGAACGGGATGTGGTAAACAGGCGCCCGCAAAAATCGCAATGCCATGAACACCGCTACCCATAATCGCATCCCGCTCGCCTCCCATGATCCTCTGACATGGGATCCGGGCAGCCTTGCGGCCGGTATTCTCGATCTGGCGCATCGCGACCTCGAAAACGCCAATTTCGAGGGCCGCGCCATGCAGCGCGCCAGGCTGGCCGGCAGCAACCTGCGTTCGGCCCGGCTGTCGCGCGCCGATCTGGCCGAGGCCGACCTGTTCGGCGCCGACCTGGCCCAGGCCGACCTGCGGAGCGCCAACCTGACACGCGCGATCCTGCGCGGCACCACGCTGCGCGGCGCCAATCTCAACAACACCGTGCTGGTCGAGGCCGATTTCCGCGGTGGCGTGATGATGCGGCCCAGCCAGCATCGGGACGGCGCAGAGGCCGGCTCCCAGATTCGCGCCGGCATCGATGTGTCCGATCTCAGCAACTGCCTGCTGGAATATGCCACCGCCTCGCGCGCCCAGTTTTCCGGCGTCGATCTCAGCGGTGCCTCGCTGGTCGGCGCCGATCTGTCGGGCGCGAATTTCTTCGGCAGTAACCTGCGCGATGCGGATCTGTCCTACGCCAATCTGAGCGGCGCGAATTTAAGCGATTCCAAGCTGGTCGGCACGCGGCTGACCGGCGCGAATCTGAGCGGCGCGCAGATCGTCAATGCCACGGTGGAGCAGGTGAGTGCTGCCGGCGCCGATTTCACCGATACGGTGATTCGCGGCACCGATGCGGCTGGCTTCCAGACCACCGAACGGCTGGTCACGACGCTGGATTTCGCGCCGGATCTGGCGGCGGCGATTGCGCAGCATCGCGCCTGGATGCAGTCCGATGGTGCCTCCGGCCGCCAGCTCAGCCTGGCCGGTCAGGGCTTCCCCTATCATGACTTCTCCGGCCTGGAGCTGGATGGCGCCGATTTCAGCGACTGCGACCTGCGCGGCTGCCGCTTCGACCGCGCCAGCCTGCTGCTCGCCAGTTTCCTGCGCGCCAATCTTGCCGGCGCCAGCTTCGCCGAGGCCCGTATCGCCGGCCTGCGTTTCATCGAGGCCAATCTGCGCTGGGCCGATCTGCGCGGCGCCAATCCTGGCCGCCTGCCGATCTATCATGGCAACGGCGATTTCAGCGGCCGGCATCTCGCCACCGATTTCACCGGCGCTGCGCTCGATGGCGCCCGGCTGGATGGCTTCGACCTCGCCGCCTGCCGGCGCTAGCGGGTGTCCAGATCGGCGTGCTGCAGCCCGCAGTAATAGGGCTCGCCCTGTTCGGCAAAGGCGTTGAGCTTGGCATTGTAGCAGCCATGCTCGAAGCCATGCTTGTCGGTGATGCGGATCAGCATCGGCAGATGGCGGCCATCGCTCTCGCGCGGACCGGTGAGGTAGAAGCTGATGCGGTCGATGCGATAGCCCAGCACGCGCAGGTCTTTCAGGTTCGCCAGCCGCTCGCTCACCGCGCTCAGGAAGGTCTCGGTGTTGCAGCTCTTGTGGCCCAGGCCCAGCGGGCGCTCGAAATCGCCGATCAGCATCTGATCCGGTGCCGCGGTGCCGATCAGGCGCGCCACCTTGATGGTGACATCGCCGACGATGAAGGCGCCGCCATCGCTGCCGTCCTTGCGCGGCTGGTGGTAGAGGAAATGGCTGCCGATACTCAGGACCAGCCGCAGCACCGGCACGGTGGCGGCCGTGGTGGCGGTGCGCCGCAGCGCGGCGAACAGGATCTGGAAAATCGCCACTGCGCAGAAGAAGTCGATATCGGCGCGCAGGCCTGAGCGCTCGTTCCAGACATAGAAGCCGTCGCCGGTGGTGGTGCGGCCGAAGCTGACGCCCAGGCCATGGCCGCGCGCCATCTCCTCGGCCAGGTTGAGCGAGAATTCCAGCGTGGTGAGCTGGGCGGCCTGCTCCTCCGGGCCCGCCTTGGAGAAGCCGACGATATCCAGCAGCAGCACGGCGCGATGCAGCGTCTTGGTCACGGTGAACAGCCGGAACATGCGCTCGACCAGCGCCGGAGCGATCTCGCCGGGCCCGGACCCGATCGGCGTCTCCAGCCGCAGCTCGACCGGCTGCACCTCCAGCAGGCGGGCGGCCTCGTCCAGCTTGCCGCCCTCCATCAGGCTGCCCTCGGCAAATACCGGCAGATGCCGGCCATGATCGGTGAACAGCCGCACCTTGGGCAGGGTGATGATCTCGATGCCGAGCCGCGACGGCCGCCAGCCGACCAGCGCGTTGCTGCCGAAGCGCCAGAGGTCGAACAGGATCGTATGCAGCTGCCGCAGGGCGGCGCTCTCGGGTTGGGGCAGGTCGGCGGTCATTTTTGCTTGGTCTTCCGCTCCGGAGCCGCCTGATTACCCCCGGGTCCGGTGTGAATCAATCGCAATCGGGATGAAATCCGTCTGTGTCAGGGTCGCAGCCGGGGAACCGGGAGGGCAGTTTTGCGTTATACTTGGTCGACTTATGCCAGGGCTGCGGCGTCTTTCCGACCCGCCGGCCTTGCAGGAATGGCAAAACTCCCTATGTTAGGGGCGTCATTCTACTACGGACTGCCGGCCTGTTACCCCTTCGTCTTCGATGGGTGTCCAGACCACAAGCCCCTGGACATAGTCTGATGCGTCGCACATGAGTGCGTCGCTGCTACCATCTGAGACGAGGAATACACACATGGCCAACGGCACTGTGAAGTGGTTTAACGGCACCAAGGGTTACGGTTTCATCCAGCCGGAAGCTGGCGGCGCGGACGTTTTCGTCCACATCTCCGCTGTCGAGCGCGCTGGTCTGAGCACCCTGAATGAAGGCCAGAAGGTCTCCTTCGAGGAACAGCGCGACCCGAAGCGCGGCAAGACCTCGGCGGTGAACCTGAAGGCTCTCTGAGCCAACAGGCCGCAAGGTATCGGGGGGCGTCCGGCAACGGGCGCCCCTTCGTTTTTATCTAGACCCCCTCAGATCGGGGTCAGGAGGGCGCCATGGCGTTCAAGCCGAATTACAACCAGCAGCGCGCCGAACGCACCCGCGCCAAGGAACAGAAGAAGCAGGAAAAGCTGCAGCGCCGGCAGGAGGAATCCGAACGCCGCAAGGCCGCCGGCCTGCCGCCGGAAGATGGCGACATCGTTGACGAGCCGGACCAGAGCTAGAGTCGGTTTCGCGTAAAAGCCCCGGAGTGCCTCCCCATGGCCAAGAAAAAATTCAATCCCAATTCCGCCTTCGCGATGTTCAACGTCACCTACCAGGATGGCGCCCAGACCTCGAACCGCAAGGTGCCGGTCGACAAGTTCGGCCAGTTCGATGACGAGCAGGATGTCGCCCGCGCCTTCATCGAGGCGCAGGACCGCGACATCGCCGAGAAGTCGGGCCGCCCGCGCGGGCCGATCAAGTCGCTGGAGCGCGTCGGCTAAGCCCGTTTCAGCCTGAGCACGGCGTCATGCAGCGCCTGCAGGAAGGCCGAGCGGTCCTTCGGTGAAAACGGCTTCGGCCCGCCACCAACACGCCCGGTCGGATTGGCATCGCGCAGCTCGGTCATCAGGTTGCGCGTCGCCAGGTCCATGCCGATCGAGGCGGCGGAAAACGCCCGGCCATTGGGCCCCAGCACCAGCGCGCCGGCCTTCACGCAGCGCGCCGCCAGCGGCACATCGGCGGTGACCACCACATCGGCCGGCGTGGCATGCTCGGCGATCCAGTCATCGGCCTTGTCCAGCCCCTCGGCCACCACCTCCAGCCGCACCAGGTCGCTGCGCGGGATGCGGATATAGCTGTTGGCCACCACCACCACGGCCACGCCATGGCGCTCGGCCACGCGATAGACCTCGTCCTTGACCGGACAGGCATCGGCATCCACGTAAACGCTCGTCATGGCCGCTTTATGCCATGCATGCTAAAAGGACGCCATGAGCAAGGCCTTCACCAAAGAGTCGGATGCCCCCGAGGTCGAGGACGACCTGGAAGACGCCGCGCCGCCGATTCCGGCCGGGGCGAAAAACTACATCACGCCGGCCGGCCTGCGCCGCCTGCAGGACGAGCTGCGCCAGCTCAAATCCGTCGAGCGGCCCAAGGTGGTCGAGATCGTGTCCTGGGCGGCCGGCAACGGCGACCGCTCGGAGAATGGCGACTATCTCTATGGCAAGAAGCGCCTGCGCGAGATCGACCGCCGCGTCCGCTTCCTGCTGAAAAGGCTGGAGATCGCCGAACCGGTCGATCCCAAATTGCAGAAAAACCGCGCGCAGGTGTTTTTCGGCGCCACGGTGACCTATGAGCATAACGGCCAGGAGCGCACCGTGCGCATCGTCGGCATCGACGAGGCGCGGCTGGAGCAGGGCGAGGTGAGCTGGATCGCGCCGGTGGCGCGCGCGCTGATGAAGGCGCGCGTGGGCGATATCGTCGAGCTGCGCACGCCGCACGGGCCGGAACAGATCGAAGTGCTGGAGATCAGCTACAGCGACGAGGATGCCGCGCCATGATGAAACCCATACCGGTCAAGCTGGCCGAGATTTACGTGCCGGCGAAATTCAAGGGCACGCTGGATGCGGCCAAGGTGGCGGCGCTGGCCGATGAGATCGTCGGCGATGGCGGGCTGAAAATCCCGATCCAGGTGCGCAAGGACGAGAAGGAAAAGCGCTATGTGCTGATCGCCGGCCTGCACCGGCTGGAGGCGATGCGGTCCCTGGGCGAGACCAGCATCGACGCGCTGATCGTGGCGGCGCGGAAGTTTTAAGCGCCGCCCGCTTGCCCACATTTCACCGCCCCACCATCGTCACTTCAGAAACCGTCATCCTAGCCACTCCAAAAACCGTCACCCTCGGGCTTGTCCCGAGGGTCCATCCCAACCCTCCGTGTATCGGAACGCGCAGATGGATCCCCGGGACAAGCCCGGGGATGACGGTATGAATAGAACCAGTGCCTCCGTTATAACCACCCCATGACCTCTCCCCCTTATGACGCGATCATCCTGGGCGCCGGCGGCGCCGGGCTGTTCTGCGCCGGCATCGCAGCAGGGCGCGGCAAGCGCGTGCTGGTGCTGGATCACGCAGCAAACCCCGGCGAGAAGATCCGCATCTCCGGCGGCGGGCGCTGCAACTTCACCAACCTGCATGTCACCTCGGCCGACTTCCTCTCGGCCAACCCGCATTTCGCCAAATCGGCGCTGAAACGCTACACTTGCCACGATTTCATCACCCTGGTGGAGAAACACGGCATCGCCTGGCATGAGAAAACGCTGGGCCAGCTGTTCTGCGACGGCTCGTCGCGCCAGATCGTGCAGCTGCTGCTGGACGAGGCAAAAGACGCCACCATCCAGCTCGACACCAAAATCACCGCGGTGGAGAAAACCGCCAGCGGCTTCCGCGTCAGCACCGACCGGGGCGCGTATGACTCCGCCCGCCTGGTGCTCGCCACCGGCGGGCCCAGCATCCCGAAAATGGGCGCCACCGGCTTTGCCTATGATCTGGCGCAGCAGTTCGGCCTCAGCGTGATCGCGCCCAAGCCGGCGCTGGTGCCGCTCACCTTTTCCGGATCGGATGCGGCGCGCTATGCCGATCTCGCCGGCGTGGCGGTGCCCGATGCCATCGTGAGCTATGGCAAGCAGCGCTTCCGCGAGGCGGTGCTGTTCACCCATCGCGGCCTCAGCGGCCCGGCGATCCTGCAGATCTCCAGCTACTGGGAGCAGGGCGCGCGGGAGAAGCCCATCATGCTCAACCTCTGCCCGGGCCTCGACGATCTGTTCCTGGCGCTCAAGGCGGCAAAGGCGGCGCATCCGAAGCAGGACATCGCCACGCAGCTCTCGCTGCACCTGCCGACGCGGCTGGCAAAACGGCTCAGTGAAATCGGCTTTGCCGAAGGCCGGCTGGCCGACCTGCCCGATGCGCGGCTGCGCAACGTGGCCGATCTGGCGCAGCGCTGGGCGCTGACGCCCATGGGCAGCGAAGGCTATGCCAAGGCCGAAGTCACGCTCGGCGGCATCGACACGGCGGGCCTGTCGTCGCAGACCATGGAGGCCAAGGCCGTGCCCAGGCTCCATGTGATCGGCGAGGCGGTGGATGTCACCGGCCATCTCGGCGGCTTCAATTTCCAGTGGGCGTGGAGTTCAGGCTTCGCGGCGGGGCAGGCGCTGTAGCGCTCTTCGACTGCGCCCGATTACACAAGCATGCAGTGCGTGGGCAGGGCACCAGATTGCACTGGTGGCGCCCGGGCCGATGGGCGTAGTCTTGCCAGCCGTGGCGGCCATGTGGGGGCAGGGCATGTCGAGGACAACACTCATCATCGTTGGGTTGCTGACACTGCTGGCGCTGCTGGCAGTCTGGCTGGCGCCGCAGCTGGCGCTGAAACTCGAGCGCGCCTCTCCGGCACCGGTGGGCGCGGCGGCGCCTGCGCCGCCGCCGGCCACGCCGGCCGAGATCGCCTATCAGGCATTGCGTGCCGAGGCTGGCCGCATGACAGAGGGGCGCATCGCCTACAATCCGCCGGCGAAAATGCGCGTGGGCGTGGAGGAAGCCATCACCATCCGGATCGGTCGCGACGAGGTGGCGCAGCATCTGGCCGACCGCATGGCCGGGCGCGGTCAGCCGATCACCGAAACGATCCAGGTCGGCGATTTCATGCGCGTGCAGCTCGATGGTGGCGAGGCCTTCCGCATTACGCCCGATGAGCCGCAGGACCGCGCGATTCCGCCGGGCGGTATGGGTGAATGGCTGTTCCGCGTTTTGCCGCTACAGGCCGGCGAGAAGCAGATGCTGTGGCTGCAGGTGTTTGTGCGCGTGCAGACAGCCGGGCGCGAAGAGCTGATCTCGCAGCCGGTGCTGCGCCGGGAAATCACCGTCGAGGTGAATTACTGGTGGGACCTGCTCGAACTGTGGCGGGCGGAATGGAAATGGTTTCTCGGCGGCCTTGGTGGCGTCCTTGCCGGGATCGGCGGCTATCTGCTCAAGCGCTGGTGGGAAGCCCGCCACGGCCCGGCAGGGGAAGACGACTAGTCTTAAGCCGTCGCCGCCTTTTGCTTCGCCAGTTCGGCATCCAGGCTGCCGGGCACCAGTTCGGGCACGATCTGCCGGCTCTCGAAAATCTCCACGCTGGCAAAGATCGCTTCGCGGAAATACGGATCGCGCGCCATATGCGCGTCCAGCGCGCCACGATCCGGCAGGTCCAGCACCATGATGCTGCCCACCACCGCGCCACTCGCGTCGATCAGCGGCCCGCCGTATTTGAAAACCTCGCGACAGGTGGTGACAAACTCCAGATGCGCCGCGCGCCATTGGGCACGCAGGCTGCTGCCGGGTTTGTCCTTGGCGTAGACGATGAAGGGCATGGCGAACTCCAGGAGTGTGAGGCCCGAGAGTGCTAGCATGACTGGGTAGAATCGTCAGCAAGCTGACACAGATGTGATGAGAACAGCGATGTACTAGACGTTATTGGCCATCTCGACGGATACGATTTCTAGTGGACGCTGAGTTCTGAGTATGCAGTCGCGCTGAATAATTAATTATAGCTTATTTAAAGCGATCAGCATTTTCACTGCAGAACAAGCGAACTCTTTCAAGCCAGTTTTCATACCACCACCAGTCTTTGTCTCGCAAAAATACGCCATATGCGTGTTTTGCATTGCGAGCGCCCAATTCTTGCCAGAGCTCGGTGTGGTCTTGCATTGAGAATTTCTTGTAACCATCACTTCGAATAATTTTTATTATCTCTTTGGGTTTGTATTTTTTCTTCTCGGTTTCTTTAAGAAGAATTCTCTGAATGTCCTGCCCCTCTGTGGTGTCAGCTTTAACAAACTCTACCAATTGATCGGCTTTACCTCTTGTATTCGCGGTTTTCTGGATTAAGGCAACTCTGTATGAGTATCTGCTATCACTAAGAATAGAATCTTGAATTCTGTCTTCAAACGCCTGTTGGGCCGCCAAGAAATTTTTTGGAAGGTTAGTTTCCTTTAGGAGGAGATTGCGTTGTTCTGTCTCGATGGCGGAAAACTGTAAGGCGACGCCGAAATCTGATTCTAATCCATATCGGTCGCCAACAAGATTCTTGTAGTAAGTGTTGAAGTTCAAGCAGCACGCTTGCAGTTTTGCACTAATTGAAGAATCAATCCTTTGAGTCATTTGATGTTCGATTTCATGCCTAACTTCAATAATAAACTTTAAATTTGAACTTGTAGCTTCATCTAAAGGGCACTTGTCAGAGCTCAAGCAGGCTTCTAATTCCCAATGTTTGTCTGCTCCGTGTTTTGTCTTGAGGGGCTCATTGGTGCCCTTCTTCATGTGCCTATAGTCAATACCAATTTGCTTGTAATGCCAGTGAAGTAAGTAGGTCCATGCAATTACGGCGGTGACAATAAAGATTTCAGATTTGAAGTATGTTTTTGGACTGTTATAGCTCTGGACTGCGTGAAGCATCGCTTCTCGTGATTTAATGAGGAGTTCATCTCCCCGGATATGTAATCCCGTGGAAAAGTCTATTTGAGGCCAAGATGCGCGGAAATTTTCCAGCTCTTCCGAGCTGGCGGCAGCCACATTCTTGTGCTTCTCGCCTGATCTAATTTCCTTTATCCGCCCGTGATTGATAGAACGTGTTGGGCGTGTAAAGTAAGCAAGTATGTCTTGGTCGTTTAGGTTGTTCTCATCAATCATCGCCTTGATGATCGAAACTTCCCACCGTTCTAGTTTGTTTTGTTTGTTTCTTTTCATTGAAAATGACCTGGCTATAAAAGCTTGCTGGTAGCTATTGCCATTTTTAACTTGCAGCGTAAGTTCCCAAATTACGGGGGAAGCGCATGCCTGAGTCAATAAACAATATTAAACCTGCCGGCCAGTTCGACTACATCATCGTCGGCGGCGGCACTGCCGGGTCGCTGCTCGCCAACCGGCTCTCGGCCAATCCCGCCACCCGCGTCCTGCTGCTGGAGGCCGGCGGCAAGGATGACTGGATCTGGTTTCACATTCCCATCGGCTATCTGTTCGCCATCGGCAATCCGCGCGCTGACTGGTGCTACAAAACCGAGCCGGTGCCGGGGCTGAACGGGCGCAGCATCGGCTATGCGCGCGGCAAGGTGATCGGCGGCTGCACCGCGATCAACGCCATGGTCTACATGCGCGGCCAGGTGCAGGATTACGACACCTGGGCGCAGATGGGCCTCACCGGCTGGGGCTGGGATGATGTGCTGCCGTATTTCCTGCGCCACGAGGATCATGAGCAGGGCAAATCCGAGCTGCATAATGCCGGCGGCGAATGGCGGGTGGAAAATGCCCGCGTGCGCTGGGACCTGATCGATGCGGTCGCCGCTGCCGGTGCCGAGATCGGCATTCCGCGTGTCGCCGATTTCAATCTCGGCACCAACGAAGGCTCGGGCTATTTCCAGGTCAACCAGAAGCGCGGCAAACGCTGGTCGGCCGCCACCGGCTTCCTCAAGCCCGTGCTGCATCGCCCCAATCTTGAGCTGCGCACGCAGGTTCATGTTGAACGGGTCTCGCTCGAAGGCCGCAAGGCCACCGGCGTGGTCTACAGCCAGGGCGGCGAGACATTCCTGGCCGAAGCGCGCGGCGAGGTGATCCTCGCCGCCGGCGCCATCGGCTCGCCGCAGATTCTGCAGCTCAGCGGCATCGGTCCCGCCGCGCTGCTGCGCGACCATGGCATCGCTCTGGTGCATGACCTGCCCGGCGTGGGCGAGAACCTGCAGGATCACCTGCAGCTGCGCCTGATCTACAAGGTCAACGGCGTGCGCACCATCAACGATGCCGGCTGGTTCGGCCGCGCGCTGATGGGCGCGGATTACATGCTGCGCCGGCGCGGCGCGCTCACCATGGCGCCCTCCACCTTCGGGATGTTCACGCGATCCTCGGATGAGCATGCCACGCCGAATGTCGAATTCCATATCCAGCCGCTGTCGCTGGACAAGTTCGGCGATCCGCTGCATCCCTTCCCGGCCTTTACCGCCAGCATCTGCAACCTGCGCCCCACATCGCGTGGCTCTGTGCGGATCAAATCGGCCAATGCCAAGGATGCGCCGGCGATCCAGCCGAACTATCTCAGCACCGAAGCCGACATGCAGGTGGCGATTGACAGCTTGAAGCTGACCCGCCGGCTGGCGCAGGCACCGGCCCTGGCGCGCTACCGGCCGGAGGAATACCTGCCGGGCGCCGAGGTGCGCACCGAAGCCGACATGCGCGTGGCGGCGGGCCAGATCGGCGCCACCATTTTCCATCCGGTCAGCACGGCGAAGATGGGCATCGACAGCGACCCGATGGCGGTGCTGGATGGGCGGCTCCGCGTGCGCGGCATTGAAGGCCTGCGCGTGATCGATGCGTCGGCCATGCCGCTGATCACCTCGGGGAACACCGCCTCGCCGACGCTGATGATCGCCGAAAAAGGCGCCGAGATGCTGCTGCAGGATGCGCGCTGACGCGCGTTCCGCCGTTTGTTTCCACCGTCACCCTCGGACTTGTTCCGAGGGTCCATCCCCACCATCCGCGCATCGGACCGCGCAGATGGATCACCGGGACAAGCCCGGTGATGACGGCTTTTTATCAGGATGCCGCACTGCGCCCTGCGGTCTGTTCCCATCGTCACCCTTGGGCTTGTCCCGAGGGTCCATCCCAGGCTTCCGCGCATCGGACCGCGCAGATGGATCACCGGGACAAGCCCGGTGATGACGACTTTTCTATCCGGATGCAGGTCTGCGCACTGCGCCCTGCGGTCTGTTCCCATCGTCACCCTTGGGCTTGTCCCAAGGGTCCATCCCGGCCATCCGCGCATCGGACCGCGCAGATGGATCACCGGGACAAGCCCGGTGATGACGGCTTTTCTATCCGGATGCAGGCCTTATTCCACCGCACTCTCGCGCCACACCCTCAGGCGTCGATGAAGCTCACCACGCTGAACAGCATGGCCACGCGCGCGGGGTCGGCCAGCAGCGGGTCGTCGCAGCGCTCCGCCGCCGCGCGATGGGTAAACGGCAGCATCAGGCGGCGGAATTTGTAATAGGGCTTGTCGACCCAGCGCATGCTGCGCTCGAACAGCAGCGGCTGCGCCAGCTGCACCACCGCCTCATGGTCGGCCTGGGCCTCGGGCAGCGTGTCGGCGGTGAAGCGTTCATGCAGCCACTGGCCGCGCGGCGGGCGGCCGCGCATCTCGTCCAGCATGGTGCCGGCCAGGCGGCAGCGGAAGCGATGGCTGTCGTCGGGCTGGGGCACCACGTCCCACAGGATGGCATAGGGCAGCAGGTCGCGGATCGTCGCCGGTTCCAGCTGGCTGCGGTCGGGCAGGGCGGTGCCGGCCTCGTCGGCCAGGCCCTGCCACCAGGCGCGCGCGCGCAACAGCCGTGCATCCTGCAGCCGCGACAGGTCGAGGCCGGGTCGGGTATCCGGCGATGCTGGTGCGCGGGGCAAGGGGCTGCGCTGTAGTTCGTCTCCTGCCGCGGTCATGCGCCGATGAAGCTCACCAGGTTGCACAGCAGGGCCACGCGCTGCGGGTCGTCGCCCGGCAGGTGGCGGGCATGATGGGTAAACGGCAGCATCAGGCGGCAATAGCGGTAATAGGGTTTGCCCGCCCAGCTCATCTGGTGCACGGAATAATACGGCCGCCGCATGCGCACCACGGCGCCCAGCTCGCGATGCATGCAGGCGGTCTCCTCGCCGAACAGCTCATGCAGCCAGCGCCCGGTCACCTCCTGGCCCAGCATCTCCACCAGCAATGTGCCGGCCAGCCGGCAGCGGAACTGCAGCCCGCCATGGCGGTCCTCGCTCACATCCCACAGCATGGTGTTGGGCAGCAGCGTCTTGATCGCCGGTGCCTCGATGCGGCTGCGGTCGGGCAGGCTGTGATGGCCGTCGTCGTCGGCCGGTCCGCTCAACCCGCGCCACCACTCCAGGCCCTCGCGCAGCAGCGGATCGCTCAGGCTGTCGACCTCCGGCCGCAGCGCCTTGGGCACGCCATCGGCATCGGTGGGGGCGAAGGGATCGGCGCAGAGGCCGATGGGGGCAAGACGCACAAGCTGGTCCATGGAAATCTCCCGAAGTGGGAAGGACGGACGCTGATCGAGGCGGGCGGAAGGTGGGGATATTCTGCGCTGAGTTGCGCAGCGGGGAGAGTCTTTTTTGCGTGAAGGCGACATTAAAGGTTGGTTATGTCCGGCCCTTGAACCGGGCCGGCGCGGCCCTACATCCGGTGCGGTTGCAGCGGCGCTGGCGGGCGCAACGTGCGGGCGGCGGCGAACCCGAACGGACCGCAACGAACCCGAACGAACCTGAACGGACCTGAACGGACCCAGACGAACCTGAACGAACCCGAACGGACCTGAACGAACCGCAACGAACCCGAACGGACCCAAACGAAAACGGCGACCGTTGCCCGGTCGCCGCTCCGATTACGGATTAATTTTGGATCGGGTTACTTGATCCCGGCCGCCCGCACGATGCCTTCGGTGATCATCTTGGCCGCCTCGTCGGGACCGACCCAGCCGGCCGATTTGACGAACTTGCCCTTTTCCAGGTCCTTGTAGTGGACGAAGAAATGCTCGATCTGCTCGATCAGGCTGGCGGGCAGGTCGGTGTAGCTCGCCACGTTGGTGTAGAAGGGGTGCAGCTTGTCGACCGGCACGGCGATGATCTTCTCGTCGCCGCCGGCCTCGTCTTCCATCTTCAGCGCGCCGATCGGGCGTGAGCGGATCACCGCCCCGGCCACCACCGGCACATGGCTCACCACCAGGATGTCGCAGGGGTCGCCGTCGCCGCCCAGCGTATGCGGGATGAAGCCATAGTTGGCCGGGTAGAACATCGCGGTGTGCAGGAAACGGTCGACAAACAGCGCGCCGGAATCCTTGTCCAGCTCGTATTTGACCGGCACGCCACCGGCCGGGATCTCGATCACGGCGTTGATGTCGTAGGGCGGGCTTTTACCCACCCCGATGCGGGCGATATCCATGGTGCGGTCCTTCGGACTCGTAGATTTGCAAAAGGCGGCGCCTTTTTCGCAAATGCAGCAAAAAACGCAACCGCTTGATCCCTAATATTTTCGTCGCAGTCGGCCCCCCGCGGTGACTAAGATGGGACCAGCCACCCGGGGGGAGTATGCATAGGGAACGCAACGTCAAGATCGTCGCCACGCTGGGGCCGGCCTCCAGCGGGCCGGACCGGATCCGGGCCCTGTTCGAGGCCGGCGCCGATGTGTTCCGCCTCAATTTCAGCCATGGCAGCCATGACGACCATCTCGAGCGCATCCGCACCGTACGCGCGCTCGAGCAGCAGCTCAACCACCCGATCGGCCTGCTGGCCGATCTCCAGGGCCCGAAACTGCGCATCGGCAGCTTCCGGGACGGCGCCATCGACCTGATTCCGGGCAACCGGTTCCGCCTCGACCTCAATGCCACCGCCGGCGATGTGTCGGGCGTGCAGCTGCCGCATCCGGAAGTGCTCGGCAGCCTGACGCCCGGCACCGAGCTGCTGCTGGACGACGGCAAGATCCGCCTGCGCGTCACCGAGGTGCATGCGGCCTGGGCGATGACCGAAGTGCTGGTCGGCGGGCGGCTGTCGGACCGCAAGGGCGTCAACCTGCCGAATACGGTGGTGCCGCTGTCGGCGCTGACGCCGAAAGACCGCGCCGACCTGTCCTTTGCGCTCGCCCATGGCGTCGACTGGGTCGGACTGAGCTTCGTGCAGCGCCCGGACGACCTGCGCGAAGCGCGTGCGCTGATCAACGGGCGCGCGGCGCTGCTGGCCAAGATCGAAAAGCCCTCCGCCGTGGATACGCTGGACGAGATCGTGGCGCTCAGTGATGCCATTATGGTCGCGCGCGGTGATCTGGGCGTCGAAATGCCGCTGCAGGCGGTGCCGGGATTGCAGAAGAAGATCGTGCGTGCCGCGCGCCGCGCCGGCAAGCCCGTCGTGGTCGCCACCCAGATGCTGGAAAGCATGATCAAGGCGCCGGTGCCGACCCGGGCGGAAGTTTCCGATGTTGCCACCGCAGTCTATGACGGCGCCGATGCGATCATGCTGTCGGCGGAATCGGCCTCGGGCGATTATCCGATCGAGGCGGTGCGCACCATGAACAGCATCGCCGAACAGGTGGAACGCGACCCGCTCTATCGCGGCATCATGGATGCCGAACACAACAACCCGGAAAACACGCCCTCCGATGCGATTACCGCGGCGGCACGGCAGGTGGCGGAAACCATCGGTGCAGCCGCCATCGTCACCTATACGATGTCGGGCTCGACCGCCCTGCGCGCCGCCCGCGAACGGCCGCGCTCGCCGATCCTGTGCCTGACCCCGCTGATCGAGACGGCGCGACGCCTGAGCATCGCCTGGGGCGTCAATGCCGTGGTGGCGCCGGATGCGATCAACTTTTCCGACATGATCGCCAAGGCCGCGACGATTGCCCGTACCATCGAGCTGGCCCGGCCGGGCGACAGCCTGGTGGTCACCGCCGGCGTGCCGTTTGGGACGCCGGGCAACACCAATGTGTTGCGCATCGCACGGGTCGAGGCGATATAGGGATCGGTTTCCCTCTATTCCCCGACCGAGGCCGCATGACCACGATCCTGATGCTGATCGGCTCCAACGTGCTGATGACCTTTGCCTGGTACTGGCACCTGAGATACCCGGAACAGGTGCTGTGGAAGGTGGTGCTGATCTCCTGGGGCATCGCCTTCTTCGAATACTGCCTGGCGGTGCCGGCGAACCGCATCGGCTATGCCAGCGGCACCTTTAATGCCGCCCAGCTGAAAGTCGTGCAGGAGGTGATCACGCTGGGTGTCTTCGCGCTGTTTGCCGTGTTCTATCTAGGTGAGGGGCTGCGCTGGAACTACTTCGCCGCCTTTGCCTGCCTGATCGGCGCCGTCTTCTTCATCTTCCAGAAGTAGAGGCTCAGAGTTCCTTGGCGTCGATGCGGCGCCGCAACTCTTTCAGCTTGTCCGGCGCATCGGCCAGATGCGGATTGGCGGCCAGCGCGCGGCGATAGGCGCGCAGCGCTTCGTCGAGATTGTCGAGCCGCTCCATGATGAGGCCCAGGCCCGAGAGCGCGCCGAAATGACGCGGCTCCAGTTTCAGTGTGCGCTCGATATCGGCCACCGAGCCGGGATAGTCGCCGGCCATGAAGCGCACGGTGGCGCGCTTGTTGTAGGCTTCGGCGAAATCGGGCTTCAGCTCGATCATGCTGGTGAAAATCTGTGCAGCGCGGGGATAGTCGCCTTTTTCCATGACGGCGATGCCGCCCTGCATCAGCGCATCCAGCGTATCGGATTCGGACTTGCCCCAGGCTTCCCAGATCTTGCGCTCGAGCTGCTTGGCTTCGATCGGATTCTGGGTTTCCTGCAGTTTCTCGAACAGGGTATCCACCACCGTCTGCGCCTGGGCCGGGAGGGCCAGGAGCAGGGGGAGCAGCGCAAGTGTCGCCAACAGCCGCATATGCTGGATGGTAGGTCCGGCCGGCAGCCCCGGCAAGCGTGGATTTCTTGTTCACGATTTCCTGAACGGGGGAATAAAACCGCCTGCCATGGGTCTCACTGTCAGGTGCGGCCGGGGCCGCCCGCAGACCGGAAAGGGAATTCCATGATGATGCGCAACCTGTTTCTTGCAGGTGTTCTGACGCTAGGCCTCGCTGCCTGCGCCACCCAGACCACCGCACCGGCCGTGCCCGGCAATACCGCCCTGGGGTCCGTGCTGGTCGATGCCAAGCGTATGACGCTCTATACCTTCGACCGCGATACGATGCCGGGCAAATCGGTCTGTAACGGTCCCTGCGCCACCAACTGGCCGCCGCTGGTGGCGACCGCCGGCGACATGGCGAAGGGCGACTGGAGCGTGATCACCCGCGACGATGGCTCGAAGCAGTGGGCCTACAAGGGCAAGCCGCTCTATGGCTGGGCCAAGGACACCAAGCCGGGCGATACCACCGGTGACGGCTTCCTGAACGGGGCCTGGCACGTCGCCAAGCCGTAATTGGGCGGGTATGGTCGGGCGGCGGCTGTCGCTGCCGCCTGCCAGCCCTGTATTGCCGCCATGCAGTTCCGCCGCCAACCGCATCCGATCGAAGCCGAGATTCCGCGGCTGCGGCGCTTTGCCCTGACGCTGACCCGCGAGCGCGATGCGGCCGATGATCTGGTGCAGGACTGCATCGCCCGCGCGCTTGGCGCCTGGGCAACGCGGCGCGGCGATGCCGACGCCCTGCGGCCCTGGCTGTTTGCCATCCTGCATAACCGCTGGCGCAGCCGGCAACAGCGCGACTGGGCGCGGCCGGATAACCGCCCGCTGGACGATGCGGGCGAGGGACCGTCCGAAAGCGGCGGACAGTGGGAAAAACTGGAACTGCGCGACCTTGATGCGGCCCTTGCCCTGCTGCCCGACGAGCAGCGCGCCCTGCTGCTGCTGGTCGCGGTCGAGGGGCTGAGTTACGAAGAGGCCGCGCGCGTGCAGGCCATTCCGCTGGGCACCGTGATGTCGCGGCTGGCACGGGCACGCGAGCGCCTGCGGCAGTTGACCGATGGCGAACCACCGTCCGTGAATGAAGGCGGGCGGTCGCATTTGAGGAGGGTAAAATGAGCGGCAGTCCGGCGACCATGGTCACCGAGGCCGAGCTTCTGGCTTATGTCGATGATCGGCTGCCGCCCGAACGGCGCGCCGATATCGAGGCGCATCTGGCCCTGCATCCCGAGGATGCGGCCAAGGTGGCGGCCTGGCAGGCCCAGACGGAGGCGCTGCGCAGCCATTTCGCACCAGGCCTGGATGAACCGGTGCCGGCGGCGATGATGGCGCTGTTTGCCGCACAGCGCCCATCGGTCTGGATGCCGGCCTTGCGTATCGCCGCCGTCCTGGCGATTGTCGTGGTGAGCGCCGGGGCCGGCTGGTTCGGTCGTGGCGCGATGATGCCGGCGCCCGTGGTGGCGGCGCTGCCGCAGGAAGCTACGCGGGCGCATCTGGTTTACAGCAAGGAAGTGCTGCATCCCGTCGAGGTGACCGCCAAGGAAGAGCCGCATCTGGTCGCCTGGCTGTCCAAGCGCGTCGGTACCGCGCTGAAGGTGCCGAGCCTGGCGACGCAGGGCTATGGCCTGGTCGGCGGTCGCCTGCTGCCGGCGTCGAGCGGCAACAATGCTGCCGCGCAATTCATGTACGAAAATCGCCAGGGCCAGCGGCTGACACTGTATGTGCGATCTGGCGAGGGCGGCAGCGATACGTCCTTCCGCTTTGCCGGCGAGGGCCATGCGGCGGCCTTTTACTGGGTCGATGGCGGTTTCGGCTATGCGCTCACCGGAGAAAGCGGCCGCGAGGCGCTGTTGCCGGTCGCGCGCGCGGTCTACGAGCAGCTGACGCGCTGATCGTTCAGCGCAAGCCGCATTGCCGCAGCAGGGCGGCGCCGAGCGGATGGGTCGGATCGGCAGCGGCGAACTTGATGGTGAAATGATTGCCGCCGGCCATGCGGATGAAATCCGTGCGGGTTCCGGCATTGCGGCAGGCCTGATGGAACTCCACGCTCTGCGCCTGCCAGGCATCCGGTTCGGCATCGCCGCAGGACACCAGCACCGGGCCCTTCAGCTTCGGCGGAAAGTTCGTGACGCTGTTGCGCGCCGCCATGGCGCCATCGAGCCGGATGCTGTCGTTCACGCTGATATGCAGCACCGGTTCCAGGGAATACACGCCGCTGATCAGGCCCAGCGATGCGACCACCGGCTGCAGGCCCAGATCGGCTGGCCAGGGCGCGGCCACCATCATGGCGGCCAGATGCGCGCCGGCCGAATGACCGATCACATGAATTTTGGCTGGATCGGCGCCCCAGTCAGCAGCCCTGGAGGCAACATGCACCAGGGCTTCCTGCATCTCGCGCACGATGGCATCCAGCGATACCTGCGGGCAGAGATCGTAATTCAGGTTCACCACCACGGCGCCACGCTCGATATAGGGCGGGATGGCGAAGGTCATGGTGTTCTTGTCGAGCCCGCGCCAGTAGCCGCCATGGATCAGCACCACCAGTGGCGCGTCTGCCTGCGGAGTCTTCGGCTTGTGCAGGTCGTAGGTCTGCAGCGGGCCAGGGCCGTAACGCAGATCGTAATCACCGCCGATGGCGATGCGGGCCGCGGCCGATCGCTCGACATAGGCATCGAAATGCTGCTGGAAGTCCGGTACCGCCATGCGCGGATTGAACTGGGCTTCGAGATCGTCCGGGGAAAGGCGGCGCCAGTCGAAGCTCATCGGTGTTTCAATCCTTATAGGTGCCGGCCACACGGGCGCGGGTTTTCAGCAATGCCAGCACGGTATCGATGGTTGGCGTCGGGATGTCCAGCTTGCGGGCCAATTCCGCGATCACGCCGATCAGACCGCCGATTTCCATCGGCCGACCACCTTCGAGATCCTGCAGCATCGAGGACTTATGCGGCCCGACCTTTTCAGCCATAGCCATGCGCTGTTCCGATGTGACAGGGAAATCGATCCCCAGTCTTTCACCGACCAGCTTCGACTCTTCCATCATGGCACCCAGCACGCGGCGGGCATCGGGGTCGCGCGACAGGCCCTCCAGGGTGCCATGGGTCAGCACGCTGACCGGGTTGTAGGAGAGGTTGCCCCACAGCTTGGTCCAGATTTCCTGGCGAATATTGTCATGCACCGGCGCATCGATGCCGGCTGCGCTCAGCGCCGCGCTGAAGCGCTGCACACGCTCCGAACGGCTGCCATCGGGTTCGCCGAGCGGCAGGCGATTGCCGCCGCTGTGATGGATCACGCCGGGCGCGGCGATCGCGCCGGCGACCCAGACCACGCTGCCGATGGCGCGCTGCGGGCCGATCAGAGTCCACTGCTTGTCGCCGGGATCGACCGAGGCGATGCGATAGCCATCCAGCGGACCGCCATGCTTGTAGAAATACCAGTAGGGCACGCCGTTCATCGCCGTGATCATCGCCGTATCGGGCCCGAACAGCGGCAGCATTTTTTCAGCCATATCGGGCACCGCCGGCGCTTTCAGACTGAGGATCACCAGATCCTGTGCACCGGCCTCGGCGGGGTTTTCGGTGCAGGCCGGATGCGTGGTGAAACGTTCGTCCTTGCTTTCCACCGTCAGGCCGTTGGCGCGGATGGCATCGCGATGGGCGCCACGGGCGATCAGCGTCACGTCATGGCCGGCGCGGGCCAGCAGGCCGCCGAAATAGCCGCCGATGGCACCGGCGCCGACAATAGCGATTTTCATGTCTGTTCCATGTTGGGGCGATGCTGCGCCATCCAGTTGGCGAGCCGCTCGCGGTCGGTGGCGCTGACCCAGAGGCCGCATTTGGTGCGGCGCCACAGCACGTCATCGGCCTCGCGTGCCCATTCATGGCGCATCAGATAGTCGACCTCGCGCGCATAAAGCCCGCCGCCGAAGCTTTCACCCAGATCGGTGGCCCATTGCGCGTCGCCCAGAATCTCATGCACGGCACTGCCATGCCGGCGTGCCAGGCGCGTCAGCCAGGCTGGATCAAGGCCGGGATACTTGTGCTTCAGCTCGGCCAGAAAGGTCTCGAAGCCGGGTGCGCCGAGATCGCCACCCGGCAGCGGCTTGCTGCCCGACCAGGGCTTGCCCATCTGCGGATAGAACGGCGCCAGCTTTTCCAGCACCTGCTCGGCCAGACGGCGCGAGGTGGTCAGCTTGCCGCCATAGACCGACAGCAACGGCGGCTCACCGGGCTTGCCTTCCAGGTCGAGCACATAGTCACGCGTGATGGCGGACGGATCGCTGTCGCCATCGTCATACAGCGGTCGCACGCCGGCATAGGACCAGACGATCTGATCGCGCGTCACCGGCTGTCTGAAATACTCGCTGGCGGCTTCCAGCAGGTAGGTGGTTTCTTCCTCGCTGATGCGGGGCGGGCCATCCAGCTTGTCCAGCTGTATGTCTGTTGTGCCAACAAGCGTGAAGTCGCGCTCGTAGGGGATCGCGAAGATGATGCGGTTGTCGGCATTCTGGAAGATGTAGCAGTGATCGCCGTCGAACAGCTTTCTGGTAACGATGTGGCTGCCCTTGATCAGGCGCACGCTGTTTTTCGGGTTCTGGCCGAAAGCGCCGGTGAGCGTGTCGCGCACCCAGGGGCCGCCGGCATTGATGATACCGCGTGCCGTGACCTCGCGGGATGCGCCGCTCAACTGGTCGGTCAGCGTGGCATGCCACAGGTTGCCCTCGCGGCGGGCGGCAGTGAGGGCCGTGCGGGTGTAGATCCGGCTGCCCATGCGCCGGGCATCCATGGCGTTCAGCACCACAAAGCGCGAGTCATCCACCCAGCAATCGGAATATTCAAAGCCGCGTTTGAAGTCGTCTTTCAGTGGGCGGCCGCGCGGATCACCCTGCGTGAAATCCACACCGATCGAACCGGGCAGGGTCTGGCGGCCGGCGAGATGATCGTAAAGAAACAGGCCGATGCGGATCATCCAGGCCGGGCGCAGGCCCGGATGATGCGGCAGCACGAAGCGCAGCGGCCAGATGATATGCGGCGCCATCTTCATCAGCACTTCGCGCTCGCCCAGGGCTTCGCGCACCAGACGGAATTCGTAATGCTCAAGATAGCGCAGGCCGCCATGGATGAGCTTGGTGGCGGCAGACGAGGTGGCACCGGCGAGGTCGCCGCGTTCGGCCAGAATGATGCTGAGGCCACGGCCGGCGGCATCGCGGGCGATGCCGGTCCCGTTTACGCCGCCGCCGATGATCAACAGATCGGCAGGTTCAGAAGACATGTGAAAAACCCGGCAGAAAACCGCTGGAAGGCAGGAAAGCGGCCTTTATACGGTCACGCTGACTTGCTGCGCAAGGTCGAGGTCGATGCGGCCGCGCCGGCCGCCGCTGCGGTAGGCCTGGATGGCGCCCGCCCTGGCTTCGTCGCTCAGCGGAACCTCGTCCGACTGGGCGATCTGCTGAGTATGCCAGGTGTTCAGGCCGAAAGCCTCGCGCCAGGCGCGGCGGCGTTCCAGATGGGGGGGAATCTCGATGCCGGCTTCGGCCGGCTCGCCCCGGTCGGTCCGGCGGCGCACCAGCTCGCTGATGGCCGCACCGGCAGCCTGGCCGGTCTGCCGGGTTTTTTGCAGCAAGCCGCCCTTTGTGGGGGCCTGGTCGGCGCCTTCGTCGGTGCGGAACCGGTTGGTGGGGGTGGTCTGACGCTTGCGCTGGGCGGTTTCGGAGACGGAATCGGGCTGGCCGCCCACAGGCGTTGTTGCCGTGCCGATGCCCAGAATATTGACCATATCGCCCCGTCTGACCGGAGCGGACTCAAGCAGGGATTCAGTAAACGCCGGGTTAACCCGGCAACAAAGTAACGGACTTTTGCGGCCGGTCGAGGCGATACACCTCTACCGTTCCGGCCCGGCCCTTCACGGGAATATCGCCGATCCGCGGCGGTTTCGGGTCGAGGCCGGCTGCGGCCACGGTTTCGGCGCTGGCGAGCGCGATGAACTGCTCGGCAGCCAGCTGATGGTCGTGGCCAAGCTGTTCGAGGCGCTGGGCGGTATTCACGGTATCACCCACGACGGTGTAATTGATGCGGCCGGGCGCCCCGATATTGCCGACCACCACCGGGCCCGAATGCAGGCCCAGCCGCATGCGCAAGATCACCTTGCCGAGCATGGCGCGACGGGCATTGTCGGCGGCCAGGGCCCGGCAGATATCGTCGACGGCGCGGCAGGCATTGGCTGCATGATTCTCGTCGCGCTTGATCGCACCCCAGACCGCCATCACCGCATCGCCGATGAACTTGTCGACGATGCCGCC
>NZ_CALRUC010000003.1:0-77395 GCF_943371255.1 Ferrovibrio terrae
ATCGATCGTCAGATCGGTTCGCCTACCGGACCGCCGCCATCCCCTGGATGGCGGCGGTTCCTTTTTTGGGGATATGTCGCAGCCGTCTGGCGCTGGCGGCCGTAATACCCCCCAGCGCGTAGACCATCAGCCCCAGGTGCCGCGCCAGCATTGACAGGGCGGCGAAGCGCAGAGCCCCCAGACCGGCCGCACCGGGATGGCTGGCGGTAGAAAACACCGGCGAAATCAAAACCGCATCCACACCAGCCCGCGCCGCCCGCCGCACTGCACCGGCATCATGGGCTGCCGCGGTAACCTGCCCCAGGCCGGTACGCCTCGCTGCTGCCGCCCGGCCGATCAGCCCCTGCGGCAGATGCAGGCCATCGGCATGCACGGCACGGGCAAGCCGCACATCACCGGCGACCAGCAGCACCAGACCCTGACGGCGGCACAGTGCGGCAATCTGCCGGGCCAGTGCCAGGCGCCGGACCGGTGCAAGCTCGTAATGGCGGAACAGCACGCCGTCACCCGACTGCAGCCGCCGGATCGCCGGCAGCGGGTCAGGCAGACGCCTGGCATCGGTCACCAGCCAGCGCACCGGCCAGGCCTCAGGCTTTCGCCGCGAGGCGGGGGTTGCTAGCGTGCGGCCCAGCGACGTTACCTGTGATTTCACCCGGTGTTTCATCCGTGCAGCGTGCCATGACCCAGTCCCCATCGGAAGCATCTGACCCTGCCGCCACCCTTGCCGACCGTCTGGCCGCCATCCGGCAGCAGATCGCCGCAGCGGCCGAGACGGCACAGCGCAAGCCCGACGCCGTGACCCTGATCGCCGTGGCGAAGACTTTTCCGGCCGAAGCCGTGATCGAAGCGCTGGCCGCCGGACAGCGCCATTTCGGCGAGAACCGCGTGCAGGAGGGCATGGCCAAATATCCAGATCTGCGGCAATCGCATCCCGATCTGGTGCTGCATCTGATCGGCCCGCTGCAAACCAACAAGGTGAAACAGGCCGTCGCCCATTTCGACGTGATCCACACGCTGGACCGCGAAAGCCTGGCGCAGGAGCTGGCCAGGGAATTTGCCAAAAGCGGTCGCCGCCTGCCCTGCTTCATCCAGGTCAATACCGGTGCGGAACCGCAGAAGGCCGGCTGCGCGCCGCAAGAGGCCGACGCCTTCATCGCCGCCTGCCGCGCACTGGACTTGCCGGTGGTCGGCCTGATGTGCATCCCGCCAGCCGAGGAAGAGCCGGCGCCGCATTTCGCCCTTTTGCACAAGATCGCGAAGCGCAACGGGCTGGAGCAGCTCAGCATGGGCATGAGCAGCGATTTCGAAACCGCTGTGATGCTGGGCGCCACCCATGTGCGCGTGGGCAGCGCCATCTTCGGTGGCCGCAGCTATCCGCCTGCCAGCTAATTCCCGGCGTTAGTTTCCGGCGAGCTTTGGCAGATCGGCCAGCAGACTGTCGCGAGTCTGTGGGCCGGCACCCATTGCTGGACCACTATCCAGCTTTCTCAGGCGCGCAAAGACCACCGCATCGCGTCCGGGCTTTTCCGCCCAGCCGACAAACCAGCCGAAAGGCTGCGTGCGATCCACATTGCCGCCGGGACCTCTCTGGTAACCGCTGCCGGTCTTGCCACGCACAGCCCAACCATCCATCGCGGTAAAAACCGGCAGGCTGGCAATCGCCTTGTCCTGCGCCGTCCGCGATACCGGCAGCGCGCGGTCCAGCAGCCTGCGCAGGAAAACAA
Organism: Ferrovibrio terrae; assembly: GCF_943371255.1. Classification (GTDB taxonomy): domain Bacteria; phylum Pseudomonadota; class Alphaproteobacteria; order Ferrovibrionales; family Ferrovibrionaceae; genus Ferrovibrio; species Ferrovibrio terrae_B. The sequence goes on from NZ_CALRUC010000003.1 coordinate 1,725, forward strand.
CCTGCTCGCGCGGCGATATCTGCAGCGAGGAGTGGCCGAGCCAGGCCTGGGTCAAGCCGTTCTTCCTGCCCGGATCGCCGGAGAGGTCGCGGTTGCCGTAGTCGAAGCCATCAACATAACGCCGGAAAGCCGGCATCCCGAGCTTCAGGGTCAGCTGCTGCGAATACCAGACAATGGATTCCATCAGCCAGTAAGAGGGATCGGTCGCCTTGCGCGCCTCTTCCCGCGAAGCGCGATACTCCTGACGATACGACCATACCGGCTTATGAGGATCTTTCAGGATGCCGGCATCGAAGCCCATCACCGCCAGCGGCAGCTTGAAGGTGGAGGCCGGGCTGTTCCGCGATGCGCAATCACCGCTTTCATGCAGCAGCCGCCCATCGGCGGCATTCACCACCAGTGTACAGGTGGCCGCAACCGCCACATCACATATGGGCAGCAACAGCAGGCCGCATACAGCAGCCAGACTCTTCAACATCGGCAATCGCGCGGCGTCAGTTCTTCTTGGTGGTTCCACCCGAAGCCAGCGTGACGCTGTCGCCGGTGATGACAAAGGTGACCGAGCCATCGCTGGTCTTGTAGGTCCACTGTTCCAGCGGGCCCAGCTTCTGCAGCTCGGTCGGCTTGCCGAGCGCCTTCTCCAGCGCCGCCTTGGTCTTGGCCGGTTCAGCCTTCTTCAGCGCCTCTTCGGTCGAAGGCGGTCCACAGGCGATCAATGCCAGCGGCAGGGCAAGCGTAAAAGCAAAGCGGGCCAGGCGAGCCATGATCATACTCCTGAAATAAAAGAGGGCCGGGTTAGTTAAACGGCCAACCCGGCCCACGTAAAGCAGTAAACGATTGTCTTTAGGCTTGACTTAGAACTGCAGCGGCGTCGCCTGGCGAACGCCCGGGATCGCCTTCACCTTGTCAGCCACCGCCGCCGGGATCGGACCATCGACCTCGACCAGGCAGATCGCTTCCTGGCCGCGTGCGGCGCGACCGAGATGGAACGTGGCGATGTTGATGCCGGCATCGCCCAGCACGGTGCCCAGCCGGCCGATGAAGCCCGGCTTGTCCTCGTTGGTGACGTAAAGCATGTTCGGACCGAGTTCGGCATCGATATCGATGCCCTTGATCTCGACGACGCGCGGGTTCTTGTTGGCGAACAGCGTACCCGAGAGATGGCGCACCTTGTCGGCATGGATGGTGACGCGCATCAGGGTCTGGTAATCGCCCTCGCGGTCATGCTTGACCTCGGAGACCTCGATATTGCGCTCCTTGGCCACCAGCGGCGCGTTGACCATGTTGACGCTGCTGAGCTGGCGGCGCAGCAGGCCTTCCAGCACGATGGCGGTCAGCGGACGCGTATTCAGCGTCGCGGCATGCCCTTCGTATTCGATCATCACCTTGGTGAGGTTCGCCTCGGCGAGCTGGCCGACGAAGCTGCCAAGCTGCTCGGCCAGTTTCATATAGGGGCGCAGTTTCGGCGCATCCTCGGCCGAGACTGACGGCATGTTCAGCGCGTTGGTGACGGCACCCGACAGCAGATAATCGGCAATCTGTTCGGCCACCTGCAGCGCCACATTCTCCTGCGCCTCGTTGGTGGAGGCGCCCAGATGCGGCGTGGCGACAAAACGCTCATGGTTGAACAGCACGTTTTCCTTGGCCGGTTCGGTGACGAACACGTCGAAGGCGGCACCGGCCACCTGGCCGCTGTCCAGCGCATCTTTCAGTGCCACCTCATCAACCAGGCCGCCGCGGGCACAGTTGATAATGCGAATGCCCTTCTTGGCCTTGGCCAGCGCCTTGGCATCCAGGATGTTCTTGGTCTGCTCGGTCAGCGGGGTGTGCAGGCTGATGAAATCGGCCCGCGCCAGCAGTTCGTCCAGCTCGACCTTCTCGATGCCAAGCGAGGTGGCGCGTTCCGGCGTCAGGAACGGATCATAGCCGATGACGCGCATCTTCAGCCCTTGCGCGCGGTCGGCGACGATGGAGCCGATGTTGCCGCAGCCGATCAGGCCGAGCGTCTTGCCATACAGCTCGACACCCATGAAGCGGTTCTTTTCCCACTTGCCGGCCTGGGTGGAACGGTCGGCCTGCGGGATTTCGCGGGCCAGCGCCATCATCATGGCAATGGCATGTTCGGCGGTGGTGATCGAGTTGCCAAACGGCGTGTTCATCACGCAGACACCGCGGGCAGTGGCGGCCGGGATATCGACATTGTCGACACCGATGCCGGCGCGACCGACCACCTTCAGCTTCTTGGCGGCTTCCAGCACCTTGGCAGTCACCTTGGTGGCCGAGCGGATAGCCAGGCCATCATACTCACCGATGATGGCGAGCAGTTCTTCCGGCTTCAGGCCGGTTTTGATGTCGACCTCGACGCCGCGCGACTTGAAGATGTCGACGGCGGCGGGGCTCAGTTCGTCGGAGATCAGAACCTTGACCATGGGATAGTCCTCAGATTTTCAAAATGGGGAAAGAAAAACGGGCGCAGTCCCAGAAAGGCTTCTTGGTACTGCGCCCGTGGATCGGTTCAGGCGGCGACGGCCGGCTTGTAGGTCGCCTTCACTTCCGCGAAAGCCCAGTCGAGCCAGGGGCAGAGCGCGGCGATATCGCTGGTCTCCACCGTGGCGCCGCCCCAGATGCGCAGGCCCGGCGGGGCATCACGGTAATGCGCGATATCCATAGCCACGCCTTCCTTGTCCAGCAGCGAGGCAATCTGCTTGGCGGCGGCTTCCTGGTTCTTGGCATCCAGCGCCGTGAACCAGGGATCGACCACCTTGAGGCAGATCGAGGTGTTGGAGCGCACGGCGGCATCACCGGCGAGGAAATCGACCCAGGCGGTCTTGGCCGCCCAGTCGGTGATCGCCTTCAGATTGGCTTCCGAGCGGCCGATCATGCCCTTCAGGCCGCCGACGCTCTCGCCCCATTTCAGGGCATCGAGAATGTCTTCGACGCAGAGCATGGAAGGTGTGTTGATCGTTTCACCCTTGAAGATGCCGTCGATCAGCTTGCCGTCCTTGGCCATGCGGAAAATCTTCGGCAGCGGCCAAGCCGGGGTATAGGTCTCCAGGCGCTTCACGGCGCGCGGGCTCAGCACGATCATGCCATGGGCGGCTTCGCCGCCGGTCGCCTTCTGCCACGACCAGGTGGTGACATCCAGCTTGGACCACGGCAGGTCCATGGCGAACACCGCCGAGGTGGCATCGCAGATGGCGAGGCCCTGGCGGTCATCGGCGATCCAGTTGCCGTTCGGCACTTTCACGCCCGAGGTGGTGCCATTCCAGGTGAAGACGACATCGCGGGTCCAGTCGACCTGTTTCAGGTCGGGAATCTCGCCGTAGCCGGCCTTCAGTGTGCGGACATCCTTGAGCTTGAGCTCCTTGGCGATATCCGAACCCCAGCCGGCGCCGAAGCTTTCCCAGGCCAGCACATCGACGCCACGCTCGCCCAGCATCGACCACAGGGCCATCTCGACGGCACCCGTATCGGAGGCCGGCACGATGCCGATCTTGTAGTCGGCCGGAATGCCGAGCAGCTTGCGATGGTTTTCAATCACGTCCACCAGGCGCTGCTTGCCCTCTTTCGAGCGATGCGAGCGGCCGACCAGGGCGTTCTTGAGGATATCGGGGGTCCAGCCGGGGCGCTTGGCGCAGGGGCCGGAGGAAAAATGCGCGGAATTGGGGCGCAGGGCAGGCTTGGTCATCGGTCTATCCTTCCAGATAGTAAGCGCCCCGTTGGGGGGGCGTGTCCCGCGGCCCTTTTAACCGGGCTCGCCCGACGGCGCAATGGCTTCCTTGGTTGTGCGCTGAGCGAAATGCCGTTTATGGTATTTTTATACAGATTAACTAATCCGGGCGTGCAAGCTGGCTGTAAGGCAGCCATGGTCTAAACATTCGCCCATATCGGTAATCGGATCATGCTGTCTGTTTTGTCGTCGCCGCGTCTGCGTTTCTGGCTGCTCTGTCTCGCTGTGTTCGTGGGCCTTGCGGCGCTGGTCCGGCTGGTGCTGACCATATGGGTGGCCATGGACACGCCCGATTCCGCCTGGGCTTTCGTGGCCGTCTGGCTGGTCGGGCTGCTGGACGATATCGCCACCGCCATTGTGCTGGGCCTGCCCTTTATCGCCGGGCTCTATTTCCTGTCGCGCCCCCTGAAATGGCGGCTTGGAAAGGTCTTTGCCCACCTGCTGCTGATCGCGCTGCTGGGCGTCGCCGTCTTCAGTGCGGTGGCCGAACTGTTCTTCTGGGAAGAATACAACAGCCGGTTCAACGGCATTGCCGTCTACTACCTGATCTTCCCCAAGGAAGTGATCGGCAATATCCGCGAATCATTCGACCTGCGATATTACCTGCCGCCGATCGGCATGGTCGTGCTGATCGTCTATGCCTTCCTGTTCCGGCGGCTGAACCACGCCCTGAACGCGCCTTTTGCGCCCAGGGAACGTCGGCGTACATCCGCCCTGGCGGCAATCACAGCCGTGCTGGCCGTGCCCTTCGTGATATCCGGTCCGCATGAACCGGCGGCATCCCGCACCGTCAATGAACTGGCGATCAATGGCATGCACAGCATGCTGAATGCCTACTTCACCAACGACAGCAAATATGACGGCATCTACGCCGGCATCAGCGAAGAAGAAGCAATCCCGCTATTGCAGGACATGGTGAAACAGGACAACACCATCAATCTTGCAGCACCGGGCGAACGCAGCATCCGCCGCCATGTCGACAACGGGCCGCTGCCGGCCAAGAAACTGAATGTGGTGCTGATTCTGGAGGAGTCCTTCGGTTCGGTCTATTTCGAGGATGTCTTCCAGGAAAAGCAGCGCGACTACTGGAAGACCATGTCACCGAACTGGCATCGCATCGCCGAGGACGGCCTGCTGTTCACCAACATCTATGCCACCGGCGACCGTACCGTGCGGGCGCTGGAAGCCGTGTTCACGTCCTTTCCGCCAATCCCCGGCATATCGACGGCGCGTCGCGCCGGTTCGGAAGGCATGAATTCCCTGCCCTTCCTGCTGGAAAAATTCGGCTACCGCACGGCTTTCCTGTATGGCGGCCCGACCAGCTTCGACAATATGGGCTATTTCTGGAAAACCATCGGTTTCGACAAGGTGATGGGCCAGGCCGATATCGCCGACCAGAGCTTCAAGACGATCTGGGGCGTTGCCGACGAGTACATGTTCAAGGAGGCTCTGACCCGCATCGACCAGATGGCGGCGGAGCCAGGCCCGTTCTTCTTCGCCGCCCTGACCGTGACCAACCACCGCCCCTTCATGTTTCCGGAAGGTCGCGTGTCTTTCAAGCCGGCGCCCAACGCCCGTGATCATGCGGCCGCCTATGCCGACTGGGCGCTCGGCCAGTTCATCGATGCCGCCCGCAAGAAGCCGTGGTTCGAGGATACCGTTTTCGTCATGCTGGGCGATCATGGCCCGAAAGTCTGGGGCGCCGCGCAGATTCCGGTGCAGGCCTTTCGCGTACCGATGATCATCCTGGCGCCGAAACACCTCAAAGCCGAGCGCAATCCGGTACTCGGTTCGAGCATGGATGTGGGGCCGACCCTGATGGGCATTCTGGGCCTAAGCTATGACAGCCCGTTCTTCGGCATCGACCTGCGCCGGGTGCCGCCGGGCGGCGGCCGCATTGCCATGGCGCATAATTTCGATGTTGCCGTAGGCGATGGAAAGAATGCCGTGGTGCTGACTCCAAAGGGCGGCCTGCGCCCTTACGGCATGCAGGCCGGACCGTTCCAGCTTGAACCCGCCGAGCCGGAAAACGTGCCCCCCCTGATCCTGAAACAGGCAGTGGCGCAAACCCAGACCGCGCATCGCATGTTCTATGCGCGGCAATATCACGAATTGTCCGCAGGTCAGTAAACCGCGCGGATCAGGCCTGTCGCGCGTTGACGTCTGCCGCCAGCTCCATCAGGCGCGGCGCGCGATCGGAGACCTCGCGCAGGATGGTTTCAGCCACCACAAGGCGCTTGCGCGCATCCTCATCCAGCACGCCCTCGAGATGCTCGCGATCGACGCGGGCAACGGTTTCGTGCAGTTCCCAGATGGTGGCCAGAAAGACTTTCTGGGTACCGACCGGCAGCACCTCGGCGCCTTCGAGCGCCGGGAAAACCCTTAGCACCACATCGATCTTCATGCGCAGCAGGTCGACAATCAGCTGGCTGTGATACTCACGCAGCTGGGCCGCAGCATCCTTCTCCGCATTCTCCATGCGGTCTTCGATCAGCACCAGCACGCCCTCGATCTCGGTAAGGGCATCGCGATATTCGTAATAGGGTTCGTAGGTGGCCTTGCTGATCCGCTGGATGGCATCTTCGGCCATCTTGCGCGCACGCCTGGTCTGGCGTTTCAGCGCATCGAGCAAGGTCTCGATCTCGGGCTTCCGGTAGCTCTTGCCGGCAATCTTGGTCATCGTCTGCGTCTTCTCTTGCCCGCGACCCTGTGGCGGTCAGCACGTGCCCGCATACTAGCCGGATCGCCGGCCTCGCAGCCACCGGCATGTTCGTGACAGTTCATACAAAAACGGTCGCCCGAGACTATCGGGCGACCGTGACGTCAGAATCGGCAAGATTCCAGCGTGTATTTGCGGTCAGTCGATTCGCGCGCCCGACGCCTTGGCCACTTCGGCCCAGCGCTTGATCTCGGCGCCGAGGAAAGTGCCGAAGGCGGCACCCGTCATGTTGGGCACCTCGGAGCCGTTGTTCTTCCAGATCTCCTTCACCTCCGGTGTGTTCATCGCCGTGGTGACTTCCTTGGCCATGCGTTCCACCACCGCAGCCGGCGTGCCCTTCGGCGCCCACATGGCATACCAGGTCGAAACCTCGTAGCCATCGAGGCCGGCTTCCTTCGCTGTCGGTACATCGGGGAAGGCAGCCGAACGCTTGGCGGATGCCACCGCCAGCGCCTTGATGCGGCCAGCCTTGATCTGCGCCGCCGAGGAGCCCAGGCCGTCGAAGATCATCTCGATGCCCTGGCCGCCGACGAGATCCTGCATGGCCGGACCGGCGCCGCGATAGGGTACATGGGTGATGTCGGTCTTGGTCAGGATCTTGAACAGCTCGCCCGCCAGATGATGCGAGGTGCCGTTGCCGGCCGAGCCGTAGCTCAGCTTGCCCGGCTTGGCCTTGGCCTCGTCGATCAGCTGCTTCAGCGTGGTGGCCGAGGTGCGGCTGGTATTGATCACCACCACCTGCGGCGGCTGCGCCAGCAGCGCGACCGGCACGAAATCCTTCTCGATATCGTAATCCAGCTTCGGATAGACCGAAGGCGCGATGGCATGATGCGCACCGCCGATGAAGAAGGTGTAGCCATCCGGCGCCGCACGCGCCGCCACGCCCGCACCCACAGTGCCGCCGGCGCCACCGCGATTGTCGATCACCACCTGCTTGCCGATCTGGTTGCCCAGATGCGCCGCCAGCGGGCGGGCGAAGGCATCGGTGCCGCCGCCGGCCGGGAAGGGGACGACGAAGGTGACAGGCTTGTCGGGCCAGGCCTGCGCCTGCACGCCATGTGCGCCGAAGGTCGCTGCGGCCAACACCGCCGTCGTCAAGATCAGAATCCGCCGCATAATGTCTCTCCCTTCCAAGCGAGCCGGTTCAATCCGGCTGTCGCACGTTTCCTCAGGATCAAGACTCTTACGGCAAAGCCGCCGTCGGACCAACAATTTCGTTGGACCCGCAACCGTTTTGCACTGCACACCGATGATGAAGTTTTCATCCCGCCAGCAGCAGCACCAGCGCAAGCAGGGTAAAGGCCGCGGCGGCAATGTAGCGGACCGGGGCCAGCGGCAACCGCCGCATCAGGGCTTCGCCGAGGAAAACCACCGGCACATTCGCCAGCATCAGGCCCAGGGTGCTGCCGAGCGTGACCATCAGCACGGCATCGAACCGTGCCGCCAGTGCGGTGGTGGCCAGCTGGGTCTTGTCGCCGATCTCGGCCAGGAAAAACAACACCAGCGTGGTGAGGAAGGCGCCCCAGCGCCCGGCCTTCGGCGCGGCGTCGTCATCCAGCTTGTCCGGGATCAGGGTCCAGACGGCCATGGCGATGAAGGATGCGATCAGTACCCAGCGCAGCACGCGCGGTTCCAGCAGACCCTCGATCCACACCCCGAGCGCCGCTGCAGCAAGATGGTTGGCAATCGTGGCCACCAGGATTCCGGCGAGGATCGGCCAGGGTTTCTTAAAGCGCGCGGCGAGCAGCAGCGACAGCAACTGAGTCTTGTCGCCGATCTCGGCGATGGCGACCACGCCGGTTGTCGCAAGGAAGGGGCCAGCGAAATCCGGGACAATATCTGGAAACACGGGGCAGCTCGAAACGGACCGGGCGGCGATACTGGCCATAGGCTGTCCCGTCGCCGCCCGGTCCGGGATGCAACGGTACAAGCCTAAGGTCTCGCCATACCGAAGTGGCTTCGGTCCAAAAGCGCCAAGGCGAGAGGGCTGGTCTCCGCTCGCCTAGTCTGTTGACGCTCTCCCCACTCATCTTCTGCAAGACGGCGGACGGCTACTCCCCAAAGGGTGCAAAATCTGTGTAACGCGGATCGGTCAGACTGCCAAGGCATACAATGCCGCAGGCCGGAATATTCAACTCTGGGGCCGGCACCGTCGGTTCGACAGGGACCGGATTAGCCGCAATTCCGCCATAACTCCGGCGATACAGTGCCATCCGTCCGCCAAGAGACGGACATGGGAAACCTGGAGAAGGATACAGACCATGATCAGCCCGCGGGCCCTGCAGCGCAGCGCCCTGTTCGCCCTGATACTGGTGGCGCTGGCCGCCTGCTCAACCCGCTCGATCTCGGATTCCGGCTATCGTGCCGAAGCCGGTCAACGCAGCCAGAGCAACCCCTTCTATCGCGGCGAGCTGACCGCCTATGACATCCTGGGCATCGAGGCGGACAAGCCGATTTCAGATGACGATATCCGCAAGGCCCTGTCAGCGAAGCAGCAGATTGCCGCGCGCAAGGGCTCTGCCGTCATGCTGGTGCAATCCGGCGCAGCCTTCCCCGATCACGACATGGTGGCGGCACTGGAGCGGTACTATACCGTCGCGGCCTTCTCCGGTGTTCCGATGGAAACCCGCAGCAATCCCGAAGCGGCAAAATATGCGCAGGTCTTCCGTCTCGCAGCGGCGAAGGGCGGCTATCAGACCATCGTGGTCTATTGGGGCGTGCTGGAATCCGCCACCGAAGGATCGGGTGGCAAGGTGCTGTCATGGCTGCCGATCATCGGTGGTTCAATCCCCGACCAGTCGCAGCTGATGCGCATCCGCCTGATGGTGGCGGTGATCGATGTCGCCAGCGGCCAGTGGGACACCTTCACGCCAGAGCCCTTCGTCGATGCGGCCAGCAGTGCCGAACGGCGCCGCGCCGTCTCCGACCAGGAGCAGGTCGCCCTGCTGAAGACCAAGGCCTACAAGGCCGCCGCTGAAAGCCTGGTGCAGCGCTACAGCCGATAGTGTCTCGCCATATCTTCCTTGAATATTTGGAAAACTCCGCGCTCCGGCAGGGCCAGGGAGAAGGAATTCTTTCATTTTGCGGGAGAATGACTTGAAAAACTCAATCACAGGTGATTGAGTTTGTGTGAACAAAGGATAAACGCCACAGCCTTAAGCCGGGGACAAAGAGAATGCGATTTTTTAAGCGTCTGGGAACAGTGATCCTGCTGGCTGCCGCACTGACAGCCTGCGCGAATGCAAAATCCGTGGCCCAGAAACCCGCCGATGCTGGAACGGCACGCAGTTTCGAAGCTCCCTTTGCCACAGTGAAAGATGCCGCTTATGGCGCACTAAAACTGCTGAAGCTCTATCCTGAAGGTGAACAGGATACTGCAGAGTCGCATGTCATTCTCCTGGCACGCCCCCCGCACGGCATGAGCTGGGGCGAAGTGGGCCGCATAACCGTGGAGAAATCCCCCACCCCGCCGACGATGGTTCGTGTCGTTTACGACAAGCGCACTCCATTCCAGCTGACAGGAGGCGAGGAAGGTTTTTCCCGCCGCCTGTTCGAACGGATGGATGGATTGCTGGCCAAACAGACATCACAAAGCGATTAGGCGCAGCGGATGGTCGCACGCTGCCGTACCGTCGCATTCCAGGGCATCGAGGTGATGCCGGTCGAGGCACAGGTGCAGCTCGCCAATGGCCTGCCGGCTTTTGCCGTGGTCGGCCTGGCCGACAAGGCGGTGGCGGAAAGCCGCGAGCGCGTGCGTGGTGCGCTGGGCGCCATCGGCCTGGCCCTGCCGCCCCGGCGCATCACGGTCAATCTCGCGCCAGCCGACCTGCCCAAGGAAGGCAGCCATTACGACCTGCCCATCGCCCTGGCCCTGCTGGCCGCCATGGGCGTGCTGCCACCCGATGCGCTGGATGGTTTTGTCGCGCTGGGCGAGCTTGGCCTCGATGGCGCCATTGGCCCGGTGACCGGCATTCTGCCCGCAGCGCTCTCCGCCCATGCCAATGACCGCGGCCTGATCTGCCCGCAGGCCCAGGGCGGCGAGGCAGCCTGGGCCGGCGATGCGGCGCGCGTGCTGGCCGCGCCATCGCTGCTGGCCCTGATCAACCATTTCAAGGGCAGCCAGGTGCTGCCGACACCACAGGCCGGCATCGCGGCGGAAGACCATCAGGCCCTGCCCGACCTGCGCGACATCAAGGGGCAGGAAAGCGCCAAGCGCGCGCTGGAGATCGCCGCGGCAGGCGCCCATAACCTGCTGCTGATCGGCCCGCCGGGCGCAGGCAAATCGATGCTGGCCCAGCGCCTGCCCGGCATCCTGCCACCACTCGATTCCGCCGAGATTCTCGAGGTCAGCATGATCGCCTCGCTGGCCGGGCAACTGGCCGAGGGCAAGCTGACGCGACGTCGCCCCTTTCGTGCCCCGCATCATTCCGCCTCGATGGCAGCCCTGGTCGGCGGTGGCCATCGCGCCAGGCCGGGCGAAGTCAGCCTTGCCCATCTCGGCGTGCTGTTCCTCGACGAACTGCCGGAATTCAGCCGCCAATCGCTCGACTCCCTGCGCCAGCCGCTGGAAAGCGGTGAGGCCGTGGTGGCGCGCGCCAATGCGCATGTCAGCTATCCGGCCCGCGTGCAGCTGGTGGCGGCGATGAATCCCTGCCGCTGCGGCCATCTCGGCGATCCGGCCCATGCCTGCAGCCGGGCGCCGAAATGCGCCGGCGATTACCAGGCGCGCCTCTCCGGTCCGCTGCTCGACCGCATCGATCTCACGCTGGAAGTGCCGGCCGTCAGCCCCGATGATCTCAGTGCGCCGCCGCCCGGCGAAAACAGCGCCACCGTTGCGGCCCGCGTGGCGCAGGCGCGCGCCATCCAGCGCGACCGCTATTCACGCACCGGCAGCGGCGGATTGTCGAAAGACGGCCGCAGTGTGATCCGTACCAATGCCCAGGCCGATGGCCAGCTGCTGGAGCTGATCGCAGCACCTGACGATGCCGGCCGCAGCCTGCTGACCGAAGCCGCCAAGGCCATGCACCTGACGGCGCGCGGCTATCACCGCGTGCTGCGCGTGGCGCGCACGCTGGCCGACCTGGATGGCAGCGACAGCGTGCGGCGCAGCCACGTGGCGGAGGCACTGAGCTATCGCAGGCTGGGGTTTGTGAGGTAAGAAAAAAGGGCGCCGTTGCCGGCGCCCTTTACAGGCTTCACTCAGGACGGCCGCGTTACGCGGCGATCTTTTCCATTTCACGAATGTGATCCGGAACGCGGGAGCCAACCAGGATATCCAGATCGAGGAACGAGACCATTCGGGACTCGCGTGCAAGAAGCGCAGTCAGAAATGCGTTCTCATCCTCCATCCCCGTCTGCGGCACCGGCTGCAGCTCGCCTGCTGTCGCGGAGAGAATATCCGAGACGGCATCGACCAGCAGACCGTAGAAACCAGCCGCGGCCTCAACCACAATCACAACATGCGTGGCGGTCGGCGAACTGCGCTCGGCTCCAAGCCGGATGCGCAGATCATAGATCGGCACCACCTGGCCCCGCAGATTGATGACACCCCGAACCGCAGGCGGGCAATTCGGCAGCGGATTTTCCACTGTCCAGCCGCGGATTTCGCGGACGGCCAGAATATCGATGCCATATTCTTGGCCGGCAGCCGCGAAAGTGAGATACTCCCGCTCGGCATGACTAAGCATGCCACCGTCAGAAGCGACAACCGCGCCCATCAGAATTGCTCCCACGTGCTGTCCTGCGGCTTGACCGCAGCATTGCCATTGGTGGCTGCCACTTTAATCACTTTGGCCATCTTCTGGGCCGGACGCTTGTCGACCGATTTTTGCGGCAACCGGGTAACTGTGGCAGAAGTACTGCGCTGCACGGAACCTGCTTCAGCACTCTGGCCGTCGATCTTGTAGCGCTGCACAAGCTCAGCCAGTTCCTGCGCCTGGCTGGAAAGCGACTGCGCCGAGGCGGAGGTCTCTTCAACCAGAGCGCCATTGCGCTGGGTCATCTCGTCCATACTGCCGACCGCCGTGTTGATCTGCTCCAGGCCAGTCGACTGCTCACGGCTGGCCGCCGCAATTTCAGCCACGATGTCAGACACCTTCTTAATCGCGCCGACAATCTCGGTCAGCGAGCCCCCAGCCTGATTGACCAGGGCGGCGCCGGTCTTGACCTGCGTATTGGAGGCCTGAATCAGCGCCTTGATGTCCTTGGATGCATTGGCGGAACGCTGTGCCAGCGCGCGGACTTCCTGGGCGACGACAGCAAAGCCCTTGCCGGCTTCGCCGGCGCGGGCAGCTTCCACCGAAGCATTGAGCGCCAGCAGGTTGGTCTGGAAGGCGATCTCGTCGATCAGACCGATGATATCGCTGATCTTCTGCGCGCTTTCCTCGATCCGCGTCACTGCAACAACCGCGTCCTGCACCACAGAACCGCCCTTTTCCGCCGTGTCGCGCGCCACAGTGGCGAGCTGATTGGCGGCCTGGGCATTGTCGGCATTCTGCTTCACGGTCATCGTCACTTCATGCATCGATGCGGCGGTCTCTTCGATGCTTGCGGCCTGAGATTCAGTCCGGCTGGCCAGATCCTGGCTGCCCGTAGAGATTTCGTTTGAAGCAGCGGCGATGGTGTTGGATGCTTCACGGATGCTGCTGATGATCGTGGTCATGGCATCGACCAGATCGTTGACACCCGCGCAGAGCGAGCGAATTTCGCCAGTCTTGCCGTCGAGGTCGATCCTCTGGGTCAGATCGTTGGCCTTGGTCGCGTCGACCACGTCCTGAACCTGCTGCACCGCAAGCTGAGTCATCTGTGCCAGACGGGTCTGCGCCGTGATGTCGGTGGCATATTTCACCACTTTATACGGCCGGCCATTGGCGTCCATGATCGGATTATAGCTGGCCTGAATCCAGACTTCCTTGCCGCCCTTGCCAATGCGCTTGTATTGCGCGGCATCATACTCGCCACGACCGAGCTTGGCCCAGAAGTCACGGTATTCGGGGCTCTCGCGCAACGCCGGCTCGACGAACAGGCTGTGATGCCGCCCCTTCACCTCATCCAGCGTATAGCCGAGGGTGTTGAGGAAATTTTCGTTGGCATGCAGGATTTTCCCGGTCAGATCGAACTCGATCACTGCCTGCGCCTTGCTGATGGCGCTGAGCTGGCCTTCGTAGTTGGCCATCAGCATTTTCTGCTCGGTGATATCGGTGGCGAATTTCACCACTTTATAGGGCTTGCCGCTGCTGTTGAAGATCGGGTTGTAGCTGGCCTGGATCCAGACTTCCTTGCCACCCTTGCCGATACGCTTGTACTGCGCGGCCTCATATTCGCCGCGCCCCAGCTTGGCCCAGAAATCGCGATAGTCGGCACTGGCACGATAGGCCGGATCGACGAACATGCTGTGATGCTGGCCCTTCACCTCATCGAGGGTATAGCCGAGCGCATTCAGAAAATTCTCGTTGGCATGCAGGATTTTCCCGGTCAGATCGAACTCGATCACCGCCTGCGCCTTGTTGATGGCATCGAACTGGGCCCTCAGATCGCTTGAGCTAGGCCCTTTGGACATTCCGAACATTTTCCACCTTTAGGTTTTTGATGCCGGATCCCTCCCGGCCAGGTGGCAGCATCAAGCCTAAAAATGCCGGTATTTTCGAATTACAAACCTGTAATTATGGCCGGATTACCAGGAATTAACGTTACTATCGAATCACTGCCATTCCCTCGTAGCGGCCGGTCGAATGCCTACTATAGCGCGTGCCGCCGCCGCGCGGCGGGCGCGCTGAATTAGAGAGGCCGGGTTTGTGCGCTGACTAGGCGTTGTGGGCCTTGGTGAAGCGCCGCATGCCGAAGGCGAAGACCAGCCCGCCGGCATACATCAGCACGCCGTAAAGGCCGCCGGGTATCGCCAGCGCATCGTCCTGCAGCACAGTGCTGGCGATCACGATGGCGAGCGTCGCGTTCTGGATCGCGGTCTCGATGCCCAGCGTGACCGACTGCCGCCGCGACAGCTTTGCCAGCCAGGCGACCGCGAAACCACAGGCCAGCATGACCAGATTGAGCGAGATGGCAAAGCCCGCGAGGCTGCCGAGGTTGTCGCGCAGCAAGGCCCAGTTCTTGGCCACCGCCCCCAGCACGATCAGGATGAACAGGATGGCCGCCAACCGCGTCGCCCGCGGCTCCCAGCGCTGCGCAGCGGCCGACCAGCGGTGCCGCACCAGCATGCCGAGCCCGACCGGCACGCCGAGCATCAGGAAAATCTGGCCCATCATCAGGCCGACAGGAACCGTCACGGCCGGAGCACTGCCCTGGGCCGCACCGGCAAAGTGCTGCATCGACCAGATCACAATCGGTGGCAGGGTGAAAATCGTTGCCACGCTGGCCACCGCCGTGAAGCTGACCGCCAGCGCCACATCGCCGCGCGCGATATAGGTGAGCAGGTTGGAAGTGGTGCCGGTCGGGCAGGCCGCCAGGATCATGAAGCCGATGGCGAAAGTCCCGCTCAGGCCGAAGGCCTTGATCAGCAGGAAGCAGATCACCGGCAACAGCACGAAGTGGCAGAGAACGCCCACCAGCAGGGCACGCGGCTGCCGCACGATGCGGACAAAGTCCGCCAGCGTCAGGCCCAGGCCCAGCGTGAACATGATGAATGCGAGGATAGCCGGCAGCAGAATGCCGGTAACGATATCGCCGTCCATGGCGCTCCCTCCCTGCCGTCTACAGCGGCATTGTGCGGACAGTGTCGCGCACCGTCCGCATCACGATACGCGATGCAGGATGCGGTTTCCACGCCTGACCTGGCGCATTGTCTGGGTGCAATCGCAGGGTCGCAATGCTTCGGCCGGCACCGTAGCATCACCCGATGCCCCCGCCAGACCGGCATGCCATGCTGCAGTCGAAGCCCAGATATCCAGGATCAGTATCCCGATGACCGTCGCCGCCGCCGTCCAGCCCCGCCCGCTGATAATCGAACTCCTGCTGCTGGCCACGCTGGCGACGCTGTGGGGTGCCTCCTATACCTTCATCAAGCTGGGTGTGCAGACCATTCCGCCGGTGACGCTGATCGCGGCCCGCACGGTGATCGCCGGCAGCCTGCTGTTGCTGATCCTGCGCCTGCGCGGGATCAGCCTGCCGCGCGATGCCGCCACCTGGCGGCATCTGGCGATCCAGGCCTGCATCAATTCGGTGCTGCCCTTCACCCTGATCGCCTGGGCCGAGACCCGTATCGAGGCCGGCCTGGCGACGATCCTGAATGCCACCACACCGATCTTCGCTTTCCTGATCACCTGGGCGATCACGCGGCATGAAGCGGTCTCGGCCCGCAAGCTGTTTGGCACCATCATGGGGCTTGGCGGCGTCTGCCTGATTATCGGCGTCGGCGTATTCACCGATCTGGGTAATGATTTGTGGGGCCAGCTGGCCATGCTGCTGGCCTCGCTGTCCTACGGTGCCGCGGCCATCTACGGCCACAATTTCAAGCATCTCGATTCGATGGTGCCGGCAACCGGATCGCTGCTCTGCGGTGCCGTGATGATGGTGCCGCTCAGCCTGATCGTCGATCAGCCCTGGACGCTGCAGCCATCGCAGGCGTCAATGCTGGCACTGATCGGCCTGTCCGTCTTCTCCACCGCGCTGGCCTTTGTGATCTACTTCCGCCTGGTGCGGACCCTGGGTTCGGTCGGCACCACATCGCAGGCCTATCTGCGCATCCCGATCGGTGTCGGCATCGGCGTCGTGTTCCTGGGCGAGAGCCTGGCCGGCTCGGCCTGGATCGGCCTGATCTTCGTGATCGTTGGCGTGGCAGCCATGTCGCTGCCGGCACGCAGCAAAGCGTGACCGTTCACGCGGCTTCGGCGGTATCCGACAGGTAAAGCGCGCCGAGAATCTTGGTCACGACACCGCCTTCCATCAGCGGCAGCGCCAGCTTGTCGACCTGCAGGTATTCACGGGCCGAGGGGCTGATGCGCGAGGCATAGACCGGTGCGCCGACACGCACCACCTGGCGATACTCATCCAGCGGCTTGTCGCCGATCCGGCCCGCCGCATCGCTGACCGTCTTGCCCGTCAGGTCGAAACCGAAAATTCCGACCAGTGCCGTACCGTAGAGGCGATAGCGGTATTCATCGTTATCGAGACAATCGAGCAGCATCAGATGGCCGAACCACGGCCGCAGTTCTTCCAGCGTGAAATCGCTGCGCGGCGGTGCCTGTCGGCTGCCCCGCTTGGCATTCCACAGATCGTATAGCGCACGCAGTTTGGGGTGGGTGATGGCGACATCGGTCATGTCGTCATGATAGGTGAAAATCCGGCGTTTGAACTGCATGATCATCGGAGCACCTCGGCTGCTCGCTGAATCAGATGCCTGGCATCTGTTCCGGACAGCAGAGCGAAGGATGAACGACTATACCCAGTGGTTTTTCGGTTCGATCACAGCCTGAGCGCGAAAAATTTGATAACCGTCCGCTCAGCCAGCGAACCTCGGCTTTGAGCCCGTCTGGGGCTTCTGCGGCATCAAAGCCGGAGCCCGGCGCCGAATCGCCCGTTTTCCGGCCCGCCGCAGGGTAGCCCTGCCGCCCGGAAGCCGTTAAATAACCTGCCTTACCCCTTCAGGCCGCCTGGGCCTTGGGCCTGTCAACGGCACGGATACGTCCGCAGCAATGACCACGCAGAAAACAGATGTCGCCATCATCGGCGCCGGTCCGGTCGGCCTGTTTGCCATTTTCGAATGCGGCATGGTGGGCCTGACCTGTCATGTGATCGATGCCCTGGATGCCATCGGTGGCCAGTGCAGCGCGCTGTATCCTGAAAAGCCGATCTACGACATTCCCGGCTTTCCGCGTATCAGCGGCGCCGGCCTGGTGGAACAGCTGGAGCAGCAGAGCGCACCATTCAAGCCGGTCTATCATCTGGGCCAGTGCGTGGAAAAAATCGAACAGCCGCACGGCAATGGCCGCGGCTTCCGGCTGACGACATCGAAAGGCCGCGTGATCGAGGCCGGCGCGGTCATCATCGCCGCCGGCGCCGGCGCCTTCGGTCCCAATCGTCCGCCACTGGAGAATATCACGGCCTTTGAAGGCCAGCCCGGCGGCAGCGGCGTACATTACCTGGTGCGGCGCGCTGAGGATTTCCGCGCCCGCAAGATCGTGATTGCCGGCGGCGGCGACAGCGCGGTGGACTGGGCGCTGGCCCTGCATGGTATCGCCAGCCAGATCTGGTTTGTGCATCGGCGCGACCAGTTCCGCGCCGCGCCCGACAGCGTCGCCAAGCTGCGCGCCCTCAACGGCCATGGCCTCGATATCGTGGTGCCCTACCAGCTGGATTCACTGGATGGCGGCAACGGCGTGCTGACCGGGGTGACGGTGAAATCGCTGGTCGGCGACAGCAAGCGGCTGCCCGCCGATGCCCTGCTCGCTTTCTTCGGCCTGAAGAGCGATCTCGGCCCCATCGCGCAATGGGGCATTGCACTGGAGCGCCATCATCTGCCCGTCGATCCGGCCACCTGCCAGACTTCGGTGCCCGGCATCTTTGCCATTGGCGATGTCGCCACCTATCGCGGCAAACTGAAACTGATACTGACCGGCTTCGCCGAGGCCGCATCGGCCGCCCATGCCATCTACCCGCTGCTGCATGGCGGCCAGCCGCTGCATTTCGAGTATTCGACCTCGAAGGGCACGCCCGGCAATCCCAAAGCCTAGACGATACGACTGGTGCGGTTGCCCCAGTAGCGATCCTTGATCAG
This sequence comes from Ferrovibrio terrae, assembly GCF_943371255.1. GTDB lineage: Bacteria > Pseudomonadota > Alphaproteobacteria > Ferrovibrionales > Ferrovibrionaceae > Ferrovibrio > Ferrovibrio terrae_B. The sequence continues at coordinate 19,902 of NZ_CALRUC010000003.1, forward strand.
GCGCTTGTAGAGCTTGCCGGTGGCGTGGCGCGGCAGGGCTTCCTCGAAATCGATCGAGCGCGGGCATTTGATGCTGGCCAGATGCTGGCGACAAAAAGCCAGCAGTTCCTCGGCCAGTGCCGGCCCAGCATCCGCCATGCTGACCGGCTGCACGACGGCTTTCACCTCTTCGCCGAAATCTTCATTGGGCACGCCGATCACCGCCACATCGGCGACCTTGGGATGCTCGATCAGCACATTTTCGGCTTCCTGCGGATAGATGTTCACGCCGCCGGAAATGATCATGAAAGCCTTGCGGTCGGTCAGGTAGAGATAGCCTTCCGCATCGAGATAACCGACATCGCCCAGTGTGCTCCAGCCCTTGTCGTTGAAGGCCTGCTGCGTCTTGCCGTCATCGTTGTGATAGGTGAAGGGTTGCCCGTTGGCGAAATAAACCAGGCCGGACTCGCCCACGCCCAGTTCCGCACCGCTTTCGTCATCGACGATATGCAGGTCGCCAATGATGGCGCGGCCGACCGACCCCTTATGCCCCACCCATTCCTGGCTGGTGATGAAAGTCATGCCATTGCCTTCGGAGGCAGCGTAATACTCGAACAGCACCGGCCCCCACCAGTCGATCATCTGCTGCTTGGTGGCGGCCGAGACCGGCCCGGCACCGTGGATGGCGACGCGGTGCGAACTGAGGTCATAACGGCTGCGCACCTCCGGCGGCAGTTTCAGCATGCGCACGAACATGGTCGGCACCCAGTTGCTGTGCGTGACCTTGTATTTTTCGATCAGGCGCAGGGACTCTTCGGCATCGAAACCCTGCATGATCACCAGCGTGCCGCCGACCTTCGATACCAGCATGCAGTACCGCAAGGGCGCAGCATGGTAGAGCGGCGCCGGCGACAGATAGACCATGTCCGGTCCATAGCCATAAAGGCTGTAGCCGTTGTCGACGAAGTAGCTGCGCGCGCCAACGGGGTCGCCATTGATCGGCCGCTTGATGCCCTTGGGCTTGCCGGTGGTGCCCGATGAATACAGCATGTCGCGGCCCTGCATCTCGTCGGCAATCGGCGTCGCCGGCATGGCCGCCACGGCAGCTTCCCAGCTGTCATAGCCGTCTGCCGTGCCGCCGATCATGAAGAAGCGCTCGACGCCCTTGCACTGGGCCCGCAACTCCGCCGCCATATCCTGGAAATCGGCAGTAATCACCAGCACGCGGGCGCCAGAATCGCTGACGACATAAGCGATCTCAGGCGCACTCAAGCGGGTGCTGATCGGTGTGTAATACAGCCCTGCCCGGTCGGCGCCGAAGCAGACTTCGAAGAATTCCGGTCGGTTCTCGATCACCAGCGCCATATGGCTGCGATGGCCGAGCCCGAGCTTGCGGAACAGGTGAGCAGCACGGTTGGAGGCCGCTTCCAGCTGGCCGAAGGTGGTGATCTCTCCTGTTTCCGCGATGACAATTGCCGGCTTGTCGGGCGCCTTCCGGGCATGTTCGGTGATGTAGACCAAATTCGACAAATCAGGCTTCCTTCTGCAATGCGGCGCGCAACTCAGTCTTCAGTACCTTGCCATAATTGTTCTTCGGCAGCGCCGTCACGAAACGGTACTGTTTGGGCCGCTTGAAGCGGGCGATATGATCCAGGCAGAGCGCATCCAGCGCCTCTACTGTCGGTGCCGCACTGTTCTTTGCCACCACAAAGGCAACCACCTCCTCGCCCCAGTCGGCATGCGGCTTGCCCACCACCGACACTTCATCGACATCGGGATGGCGCAGCAGCACTTCCTCCACCTCGCGCGGATAGATGTTGCTGCCGCCGGAAATGATCATGTCCTTCGAGCGGTCCTTGAGCGTCAGGAAGCCATCATCATCCAGGCTGCCGACATCGCCGGTATGCAGCCAGCCGCCGCGCAATGCCTGCGCCGTGGCGTCCGGGTTGCGCCAGTAACCGGCCATCACCACCGGGCCGCGACAGATCACCTCGCCCACTTCGCCATTGGGCAGCGGGTTATCTTCAGCATCGACCACGCGCACCTCGACATCGGTGCGCACCGCACCGGCCGAGCCGAGCCGGGCGAGATAGCGCGGATGGCCATCATCGACATGCATGCGCTTGTCCATGCCGGTGATGGTCATCGGCGCCTCGCCCTGGCCATAGATCTGCGCCAGTTTCGGCCCCAGCACCCGCATGGCCGCCTGCAGGTCGGCGACATACATCGGCCCGCCGCCATAGACGATTGTTTTCAGATTGGTGGTATCGGCACCGGCGATCTGCGGCGCATGGATCAGGCGATGCACCATGGTGGGTGCAAAGAAGAAGCTGCAGCCCGGCCAGTGCGCAATCAGATCCAGCGTCTCGGCCGGATCGAAGCCGCCGGATTCCGGGATCACCTGATTGGCGCCACGCGCCACATGCGGCAGACCATACAGGCCGGAGCCATGGCTGATCGGGGCGCAGTGGATGATGCAATCCTGCGGATCGATATGATCAACATCGGCGAAGTAGTTCATCACCGCAGCCCACAGATTGCGATGGGTCAGCATGGCGCCCTTGGGCCGGCCGGTGGTACCCGAGGTATAGAACAGCCAGGCCAGATCGTCGGGCGCCACCTCAGCCATCGGCAGGGCGGGCGCGTCATACAGTGCGGCATAGGCCGGCGCTTCCATGACGATCAGGCGCTGCAGGCTCGGGATATCTTTGGCCAGCGGCGTCAGATCATCGGCCAAGGCAGCGGAAACGATTGCCAGCTTGGCCTCGGCATTCTCGATAATCCAGGCAACCTCGCGCGCATGCAGCTTGGCATTTACCGGGACGGCGGCAATGCCGGCATGCCAGAGCGCGAACATCAGTTCCCAGTATTCGGGGCAGTTCTTGAGCAGCAGCGCCACGCGGTCGCCACGCTGCAGCTTGCCGGCAGCAATCAGGCCGGCAGCCAGCCGCGGCACCCGCTGACCCATCTCGGCATAGCTGAGCCGCACGGCACGGCCGACCGACAAGGCCGGCCGCTCACCCCAGATTTTCGCTGCACGATGCAGCAGATGCGCCAGATTCATGGTCGCCCCGGACTGTTTCCTCCGGACCATGTTACGCAAACCCGATCTGGGCCAACAGGCCCCGGCGCACCACACAAACAAAAGCGGCGCCGATCAACGGCGCCGCGGGTATCAGTCCGGTATTTACGCCGATCAGGCGTGGTATTCGGTCACGATCAGGCCTTCATCGGCCGAGAAGCGGTTCTGGTATTTCGGGGCGATGCGATCCACCGGAAGCAGGATGAAGACGTCGGTGGTGCCGAACTGCTGGTCGATCACCGCGCCGTCGCCAATATAGGCGCCGAGGCGAAGGTAGCCCTTGATCAGCGGCGGCAGCGCATGGAGGGCGGCACGCGGATTGACCTGGTCGGCCGGCATCAGGTTCATCGAAACGAACCGCTCCGGCAGGGCGCGCACCCGCCATTCCGGCGGCGGCAAGTGATTGTGGTGCAGGTAGCTCAGCGCCAGCGCATGGTCTTGCGGGTTGGTGCCCGGGAAGGAGGCGCAGCCGAACATGAAGCTGATGCCATGATCGGCGACATAGGTGGAGATGCCGCGCCAGAGCAGCTGGATCGTTGCATTGGTGCGGTAGTCGCGATGCACGCAGGACCGGCCGAGTTCCAGCAGGCCGCCACCGGCACCGACATAATCGAGCATAATTTGCAGGTCGTATTCCGACGAGGAATAGAAGCCGCCATGCAGCTCAGCCATCTGTCGGCGCAACAGCCGATAGGTGCCAACCACCTGCTCGCCTTCAGGGCGGCGGCGATCGAATACCATGAGATGGTCACACAGCCGATCGAACTGGTCGAAGTCGAGACCGAGGCGGGCCATCTCCGGCGAAGGCTCGGCTGCCATTTCCTCGTAAAACACCTGATAGCGCAGACGCTGCGCCGCGGCGATGTCGTCGGGGCTGCGGGTCAGACGCACTTCGAACCGGCCATCGGCAGACGTGCACTGCCAACCGCTGCGGGACGCGCGGGGCTGTGGGATGGCCGATGGAACGGAGAGTGGCAACTGCATGTTCATGCTCCGACTATCGCTATACACGATGATGCAATAGTGTCAAATCTATGACACATATATTAAAACGCGTATTCGAAGAAAATATGTTGCGGTTGGCAGCCCGCTGCAACCACAAAATGTTGTGCCTCAGCCGACTCGCGGCAGACCTGTAATCCGGGCTCGGCTCAATCCTCGGCTGTCAGCGCGGAAGCGCCGCTGCGGCGGGCATCCAGCCGCGTTTCAGCGCCGCGCCGGGTCAGCCAGGCCAGCAGGGCGAGGCCCGGCAGGGCGGCCAGGGTGGTCAGAACGAAGAATGCCGGCCAGCCGAAGGCACCGGCCAGGAAACCGGCATAGGACGACAGCAAAGTGCGCGCCACCGCCGTCAGCGACGACAGCAGGGCATATTGCGTGGCCGTGTAAGCAACATCGCAGAGCGCCGAGAGATAGGCGACCAGCACCGCCGTGCCCATGCCGCTGGCAAGATTTTCCACCCCCACCGTCAGCGCCAGGAACCACAGATCATGGCCACGCATGGCCAGCACGGCAAACAGCAGGTTCGATCCCATCTGCAGCAGGCCGCAAACCCAGAGCGCGCGGTAAAGCCCGACCGCCTGCATCAGCCAGCCACCGAGGAAAAGCCCGAGCATGGTGGCGCCAAAGCCGTAGAGCTTGCCGATCTCGGCGATCTCGGTCTTGGTGAACCCGATATCGAGATAAAAACTGGTGGCCAATACACCGGCCAGGCTGTCGCCCAGCTTGAACAGCATGACGAACAACAGGATGCCGACCCAGCCTTTGCGCGACATGAACTGCAGGAAGGGCCCGGCGACGCTGGCATAGAGCCAGGCCATGGCACCGGCGAACGGACCTGATAGATGCGGCCGCCGCGCCAGCCAGGCCCGCGCTTCGTTGAAACGTCGTTCGGCATCGCCACGCGGCTGTGCCTGCGGTTCGCCAACCAGCAGCACCGTCACGGCACCGATCACCAGCAGGGCCGCCATGGCGAGATAAACCAGCGGCCAGGCAAACTGGTCCGCGAGATATAGCGCCCCGGCCGAGGATACCAGCATGCCGATGCGATATCCGAAGACGATGGAGGCCGCACCGGCAGCGAGCTGTCGCTGCTCCAGGATTTCGACGCGCCAGGCATCGATCACAATATCCTGCGTGGCCGAGGCAAAGGCGACCGCAACGGCGCAAAGGGCCGTGACGGCCAGGGCCTGGCCGGGATTGCTGAACGCTAATGCGACAATCGCGGCCATCAAGACGACTTGCGCGAAGATCAGCCAGCTGCGCCGGCGGCCCAGCCAGCGCGTCAGGATCGGCAATGGCAGACGGTCGACCAGCGGGGCCCAGAGGAATTTCAGCGTATAGGGCACGCCGACCAGGGCGAACAGCCCGATGGACTGCAGCGAAACGCCGGATTCTTTCAGCCATGCCTGCAGCGTCTGCCCGGTCAGCGCCAGCGGCAGGCCGGAAGCAAAGCCTAGCAGCAGAATCGCCAGCACCCGGCGGTCGCGATAGACCGCCAGAGCCGCGAGGGAAGCGGAAACGCGTGTGCCCAGCGCCACCGATCAGGGCCGCTTGGCATAGCCGAGCGGCTGCAACACCTCGGAGATCTCGCCCAGAATGGCGGGATCGTCGATGGTGGCAGGCATGCGATAGTCCTGCGCGTCGGCGATTTTCTGCATGGTGCCACGCAGTATCTTGCCCGAACGCGTCTTCGGCAACCGTTTCACCACCGCGGCCTGCTTGAAAGCCGCCACCGGTCCGATTCGATCACGCACCAGTTGCACCAGCTCGCGCAGGATCTGCTCCTCTGGCTTGGTGACACCGGCCTTGAGCACGACGAATCCGAGCGGCACCTGACCTTTCAACTGGTCGGCGACCCCCACCACGGCGCATTCGGCAACATCGGGATGCGATGCCAGAACCTCTTCCATGCCGCCGGTGGACAGGCGATGCCCGGCAACATTGATGATGTCGTCGGTGCGGCTCATGATGAAGATATATCCATCCTCATCGATGAAGCCGGCATCCCCGGTGTTGTAGTAACCGGGAAAACGCGCGAGGTAGCTTTTCTTGTAGCCCTCGTCATTCTGCCACAGCGTCGGCAGGCAGCCCGGCGGCATCGGCAGCTTGATGACGATATTACCGATATCGCCGGCCTTGACCGGATGACCGTCGTCATCCAGCACCTGCACGTCATAGCCCGGCACGATGCGCGTCGGCGAACCGTGCTTCACCGGCAGCACCTCGATACCCATGCAGTTCGAGGCGACCGGCCAACCGGTTTCGGTCTGCCACCAGTGATCGATCACCGGCTTGTGCAGATTGTCCTCTGCCCATTTCACCGTATCGGGATCGGCGCGCTCGCCGGCCAGGAACAGGGTGCGGAAGTGACTGAGGTCGTATTTCTTCAGCAGCTCGGCTTTCGGGTCTTCCTTCTTGATCGCGCGGAAGGCGGTCGGCGCCGTGAACAGCGCCACGACCTTGTGCTGCTCGATCACGCGCCAGTAGGCGCCGGCGTCGGGCGTGCCGACCGGCTTGCCCTCGTAAAGCAGCGTGGTGCAGCCATACAGCAGTGGCGCGTAAACGATGTAGGAATGCCCGACCACCCAGCCGACATCGGAGGCGGCCCAGAAAACCTCCCCAGGATTGATGCCGTAGATATTTTTCATCGACCAGTGCAGCGCCACCATATGGCCGCCATTCTGGCGCACGACACCCTTGGGAATACCGGTGGTGCCAGACGTGTAGAGCACATAGAGGGGATCTGTGGCCTGCACCGGGACGCAATCGGCCGGCTGCGCTTTGGCGATTTCGGCATCGAAATCGAAATCGCGGCCTTCGGTCATCGGCCCGGCATACATCGGCCGCTGGAACACCAGGCAGGCTGAGGGCTTATGCACGGCCATATCGATGGCCTGATCGAGCAACGGCTTGTATTCGACCACGCGGCCAACTTCCAGGCCGCAGGAACTGGCAATCATCAGCTTGGGCTTGGCATCGTCGATGCGGGTGGCCAGTTCACGCGGCGCAAAGCCGCCAAACACCACGGAATGCACTGCGCCGATGCGGGCGCAGGCCAGCATGGCCATTGCCGCTTCCGGCGTCATCGCCATGTAGATGATGACGCGGTCGCCCTTCTGCACGCCATGCGCCTGCAGCGCGCCGGCCAGTTTGGCGACCTTGTCGCGCAGTTCCCGCGTGGTGAAGCGCCGGATCGTATTGGTGACCGGCGAGTCGTAGATCAGGGCGATGCGCTCGCCATGGCCGTCCTCGATATGGCGATCGAGGGCGTTGTAGCAGGTGTTGCATTCGGCACCGGCAAACCAGCGGTAAAATGGCGGATTGGATGCATCCAGCACGCGATCCCAGGGCTTGGACCAACGCAATGCCTGCGCCGCCTCGGCCCAGAAACCCTCGGGGTCAGCTTTTGCTGCTGCGTAAACCTGTTCGTAGCGGCCAGACATCCGCCCCTCCCTGCTTTTGTTCTTTGCACGATCTATAGCAGATCGTGCCCATAACAGGCCACGGGGGTGAGTTACGACCCTCGTCTAAGTCCGGTTTCGCAGCGAGGCGCTATTCTGCCGTCTGCTTATTCCGCAGCCTGCGCAGCACGGCTGCCGCCGACCAGTTCGGCCTTGGCGGCATCGTATTCGCGCTTCAGCCGGGCAACCAGATCAGCGACGCTGGGGACATCCTCGATCAGGCCGACGCCCTGGCCCGCACCCCAGATGTCGCGCCAGGCCTTCGACTTGGAGCTGCCGCCGGAACCGAAGCTCATGGTGCTCTTGTCGGCCTCGGGCAGATTGTCGGGGTCCATGCCGGCGGCAATGATGCTTTTTTTCAGGTAATTGCCATGTACGCCGGTGAACAGCGAGGAATAGACAATGTCGCCGGCGGCCGAGTCGATCAGCATCTGCTTGTAGCCCGGCACTGCATTGGCTTCCTGGGTGGCGATGAAGCGCGTGCCCATATAGGCGAAATCGGCTCCCATCGCCTGCGCGGCCAGGATATGGCGGCCATGGGCGATCGAGCCCGACAGCGCCAGCGGACCGTCGAAGAACTGGCGCACTTCCGAGACCAGCGCAAACGGGCTGAGCGTGCCGGCATGACCACCGGCACCGGCACAGACCAGGATCAGGCCATCGACACCGGCTTCCAGCGCCTTCTTGGCATGGCGGATATTGATCACGTCATGCAGCACGATGCCGCCATAGGAATGGATGGCATTCACAACTTCATTCGGCGCACGCAGGCTGGTGATGACGATCGGCACCTTGTATTTGACGCACATCTCGACGTCATGCTGCAGCCGGTCGTTCGACTGGTGAACGATCTGGTTGACCGCAAACGGTGCCACCGGTTTGTCCGGATGCCTGGCGCGATACTCCTCCAGTTCGGTGGTGATGCGCTGCAGCCACTGTTCCAGCACTTCCGCCGGCCGTGCATTCAATGCCGGGAAGGAACCGACGATGCCGGCCTTGCACTGGGCGATCACCAGCTCGGGGCCGGAGACGATGAACATCGGCGAGCCGATGACCGGCAGCGAAAGGCGGCCCTGAACGACGGCAGGTAGGGTCATGGGTTTCCTCCAAGGAAATTCGTTGGCCGGATGATCGGGCAGGCCTGGGGTGCCGTCAATCCGGTCAAATGTGAATCCCTCACATTGACGTTACGGCAGTCATCCATCCGGCCACACCAGCCGTATAAATTGGAACCAGCACAGGCCCCGATGCTTACAGCCCTGATCCTTCTTGGCGCCGCCCTGTTCGGCCTTGGCGCCACCAGCGAACACCTGACGGCACAGGCAGAACAGGCCTTTCCGCCAAGCGGCCGGCTGATCGAAGCCGGCGGCATCCGTCAGCATGTCATTGAGCATGGTGAAGGAGCGCCGCTGGTGATGATCCACGGTGCCTATGGCTTTGCCGAGGATTTCGCCGTCAGCCTGATGCCGCAGACCCAGCAGCACTACCGCTCCATTGCGATCGACCGTCCGGGCCATGGCTATACCGAGCAGGGCAATCCCGACTATGCTGCCACGCCCGATGGCCAGGCGCGCTATCTGCGTGCCGCGCTGAACAGGCTCGGCGTGAAGAAACCGATCCTGCTCGGCTTCTCCTATGGTGGCGCGGTTGCGCTGAGCTATGCCCTGCAATACCCCGACGAGGTTGCGGCACTCGTGCTGGTCAGTCCCGCCTCGCATCCCTGGCGCCAGACTGCCGCCCTGCCCTTCGGCATTGCCGATGCACCCCTGATCGGCCCGGTGCTGAAACACACCATCGTCACTCCGGTTGGCGCCATATTGAAGGACAGCGCAGTGGACTCGGTTTTCGCACCTGAACCGGTGCCGGCCACATTCCACAGAACGCCGGTGGCGCTGAGCCTGCGGCCGGCCGATTTCGCCGCGACGGCGCGCGAAGTGCGCGAGCTGGATGATTTTCTGCGTCGCCAGGCCTCGCGCTATGCGGATCTGCGGCTGCCTGTGGTGATTGTCGTCAACGATGCCGACCGTTCGGTGTCATCGTTTATTCATGGCCGCCCGCTGGCCGCCCAAATCCCCGGTGCCGAACTGGTGGTGACCAATGGCGGCGGGCATCCGTTGCATTTCTCGCGTCCGGCAGCCGTTCTGGCCGCGATCGACATGGCGGCGAGCAGGGCCAGACCCTAGCCCATCCGCAAATCGAGATGCGTAGAGGGCCGCAAGACCGCCAGCAGGGCGAGCAGGTCAGGCAAGGCCAAAGCGACACAGCCTTCGGTGCCGCTGTATTCGGGCCGCGCGACATGCAGGAATATGGCACTGCCCAGGCCGGGCACCGGCGGATCGTCATTATGCCCCAGCACGGCAATCACATCGTAGACATGATCCTCGCGCCAGAGTTTTTCATGACTCGCGGCATAGGGCAGCGTGACAAAACGGTTGTAGGCCGGGTCGGCGGGATCGTCGCACCAGCCGTCCTGCGGCGTCAGTGCCTGCAGCGGCAGGCGGGTCTCGGGCGGTGACAGGCGATCAGCCCGATAGAAAACCTGGCGGATCGGATAGCGGCCGAGCGGCGTCGCACCATCGCCCTCGCGCTTGTCGGCCTCTGACCGCACACCACCCTTGCCCAGCGCGCAGCGGAACTGCAGGCCACCGAATTGCAGGATGCCGTCAGGGGTAACGAGAATATCGCTCATGCAGCGATCAAGCGGTATTCAGCGCAACGATGCAAGGGCCGCAGGTCTTGGGTTACTGAACGATGCCGGCGCGGCGGTTCTTCTGGTCCTGCATCTCGAAATACTTCTGATAAGCTTCGCTGGCGCGATTCGACCATTCGGTCTGTGGATCGCTGCTCTGCTGGATCTGGGCGGCGGTGGCAGCAGTGGCGGCCTGCGGCGAAGCCGCATAGGACGCACCGCGGGTGACGCCGAATTTCGAGGCACCATTCTGTTGCGTCACCGGCGTGGTGCCGACAGCGCGGCTCGGTGCCGGCGCGCCGCTACCCACCGTCGGGAAGGCCGGGAACCAGGTGCGGCCATCAGCAGTGCGGATGGCATTGTCAGGCATGGGGCCGGCATTCGAACTGGCGGCAGCGGTGTTGGTCTGCATTGGCCCGGCATTACGCGACTGGGAGGGCTGCTGCAACAGAACCTGATTGGCCGTGGCGCTGTTTGCGGCGGTCGACTGCGCATTCGCCTGCTGGGTGGCGGCGGTCTGCTTGAGGGCCTGGAACAAATCGGCAGGCAGTTCGACCGGACCGCTCGGCTTCGGGGCCACCTGCCCAGCGGCAGCGTCAGCCAGCTTGCGGCCACGGCCATCATCTGTCGTCACGCCAAGCTTGAGATCCTGACCAGGCAGTGCCCGTGCCGCTCCCTGTGCCTGTGCGGCCTGCAGCTGCGCGCCCTGCGCCTGCAAAGCCGCCAATTCGCCCTGTGTCATATCCGCGGGGGACTGCGTGGCATCAGCCAGCGCCGTCACCGGCGCTTCCCGGTTTCCCGGCCCGATATCGATGCCAAGGGCTGCGAGAGCGTGCTCCCCCGGATCCTTGCCGGTGGCCTCTTCAACTATGCCGCTGACCATCGAGGCGACCAGACCGATCGGACCGCCGAACAGGCCGCCACCGATAATGCGCGACCCGGCATCGATCTTGTCGCCGGTGATGGCGCGATAAACGGTCGAAACGACCGGGATATGCTGCAGCGGATTGATGATGTCGAGCAGATCCCCGAAGGTGAATCCGTCCTTGCCGAATAACGGGCGGCTTTCCTTGGCCTCGGCGGTGCCGTTTTCGCTGGCCACCTGAGACGCCGCAGTCGGCACTGCGCCCAGAACCTCCATATCCTGGCCCGACGCACCCTGCGCAAACCGATCCCGCGCCGGGGGCCTGTAGGCCATCGGCTGGGGCACCGGGGGGGTGCTGTAGGCGGTTGCAGGGATCGGGCTTGGCATCATGGTCCTTCCTCGGACACAAGATTTGCAAGCCACGGGCCAAGATTCAGCCCAGACAATTCATATAGTTAACCGCGAAAATAGCTCAGCCCGGCAATTCCTGCCGGGCGTCAGAGGTAATGACCGGAGCGTTTGCGCTTGGCAGCCAGATAGGCCTCGTTATGAGCATTGGAGGGGAATTTGTGCGGCACCCGCTCGGCCACGTCGATGCCACAGGCGGCCAGGCCCGTCACTTTTTCCGGGTTGTTGGTCAGCAGCCGGACCCGGTTGAAGCCAAGCCGCTGCAGCATGCGGGCAGCGGGCAGGAACCAGCGCTCGTCGGCATCGAAACCGAGCCGCTGATTGGCATCCACCGTATCGAAACCCTGATCCTGCAGCTGGTAGGCCCGCAGTTTGTTCACCAATCCGATGCCGCGGCCTTCCTGGGCCAGGTACAGCAGAACGCCGCCGCCGGCCTCGCTGATGGTGCGGATGGCGCCGCGCAACTGTTCTCCGCAATCGCAGCGCAAGGATCCCAGCAGATCGCCGGTGAAGCATTCCGAATGCAGCCGGGTCAACACAGGCGTGGAAGGATCAGGGGCCCCGATCACCAGGGCGAAATGCTCCTGGCGGCCATCGGCCGGGCGGAAGGCAAAGAGCTGCGCATTCTCGGCATCCATCACCGGCAGGCGTGCCTGGCTGACCGGGACCAGCGTTTCAGCCGCGGCCATGTCATAGCTGGTCACCGCCTCGCCCGGCAGGCTGTGAATGTCAGCCGGCGGCATGGCATCGGCGGGCAATGCAATATGCACGGCGGCCGGCAGCAGATAGGCGGTCTTGGCCAGTTTTACCGCCAGACGCGCGGTTTCCGGCGGCGCGGCCTTGAGCCGCGTGAACGGCCCCCGCAGCGGCGCGGCCAGATCACGGCTGGCATCGGCCAGATCCCGGATCAGGGAGGCCTGTTCCTCTGGCACTGCCGGCAGGTCACGCAGGGGTAACAGAAGCGTGTCATGCCCGGTGGGGCCGATATGCAGCACGGCGGCGCGCGAGGCAGGCAGCACCAGTGCCGCCGCATTGTCCCACTGCCGCAGTTCGGCCAGAGTCGGTTCGGTCAGGGTTTCTGCAGCCAGTACGAGGACACGCTCGCCCTGGCTGCCGGTCAGCAGCACCGGACGCCCACGGCGCAATTCGTGGCCGGCGCGATCGACGGCAATGGCGGCAGCGGAAGGGGAAAGAGCAGTCATGACCGATCCGATGTACGACTCTGGCGGCAGCCCGGCAAGCCACCGGAACGAGGATGGGCTCCGTGGTGATGCCGGTTACACCGATCCGCTGCCCCCCGGAAATGCTGAATTCGCCCCCTGGGTTACCCCCAGCCTGCAGGCCCGCCTGATCGCCCGCGGCCTGCGCCGCCTGGTCAAACCGCGCCGTGTCAGCCGCATGGACGTACCACTGATCCGCGCGCTGATGGGGGCGCTGACCCGCAGCCGGCCGCTGCCCGGCATCACGGTCGAACGGGTCAAGGCCCCTGTACATGGCGAATGGCTGCGACCGCGACAGGCCCGCCGTGGCCGCGCGCTGCTCTACCTGCATGGTGGTGGCTATGTCTGCGGCAATCCGCGCACTCATCGGGCCATCACCACGCGCCTCGCCCATCGGCTGGGCGTTGCCGTGTTCGCGCTGGATTACCGCCTGGCGCCCGAACATCCCTATCCGGCAGCTCTGCAGGATGCCCTGGCCGCCTGGCGCTGGCTGCTGGCCGAAGGCTGGCGCGCTGACCGGCTGTGGCTGGCTGGCGACTCGGCCGGCGGTGGCCTCGCCTTGGCCCTGATGCTGGCCTGCAAGCAGCAGGATCTGCCGCTGCCGGCCGCGGCGACGCTGTTTTCGCCCTGGACCGACCTGACCTGCAGCAGCACCGCCATCACCGAGAATGCCGCGCGCTGCGCCTGGTTCACCGCCGATCACCTGCAGTTTGCCGCCAGGCTCTATGCCGGCGGTCATGATCGCACGGCGCCCCTGCTGTCGCCGCTCTATGGCGATCTTGCCGGTCTGCCACCCCTGCAGCTGCATGTCAGCGATAGCGAGTTGCTGCGTGACGACTCCCTGCAGCTGGCGGTGCGGGCCCAGGCGGCCGGCACATCTGTGCGCCTGCGGATGTGGCATGGCTTGCCGCATGCCTGGCCGAACTTTGCCGGCCTGATGCCCGAGGGCGATGCCTGCCTGGAGGATGCCGCCAGCGCCCTGCTGGCTCTCTCCGTGTCATGACGAGTCGCCGCTTGAGCCCGGGGCCATAGCAAGGCAGACTCAAGGCTGTAGCCGCGCAGCCGCGGCAGGACCGGGGAGACCTGCTTGCAGGAAAAGGAACTGCGCCTCGCGCTGGTGTGTTTCGGCGGCGTCTCGCTCGCCATTTACATGCATGGCGTGACCAAGGAAATTCTCAAGCTGGTACGCGCCTCACGCGCCTATCACGCGCTGCCCAAGGGGGCAGAGCGCGAAACCGCCAGCTTCGCCGACCATGTGCATCCCAGCGATACCGAGTATGACAGCGAGCATGCCTATTTCGAGCTGCTGCAGGAAATCGGCAGGCATGTCGATCTGCGGGTTGTCGTCGATGTGATCGCCGGCGCCTCGGCCGGCGGCATCAATGGCCTGATCCTCGGCCGCGCACTGGCACATGACCTGCGCATCGATCATTTCCGCAACCTGTGGCTCCGCGAAGCCGATGTCGAACGCCTGCTCGATACCGAGAAACGTGCCGGCCAGTGGAGCAAGGCATATATGCGGCCGTTGCTGTGGCTGGCGGCACGTTCGCGTTTCGGCCGGCTGCTGCTCGGCGATACCGAAATCTTCAACAAGATTTCCCTGTTCACCCGTTCGCGCTGGTTCCAGCCACCCTTCGACGGCACGCATCTGTTGCGCCAGCTGATGGCAGGCCTGGAAGCCATGGGCAATCCGGTGAAGCCCGGCGACTCGTTGATGCCCACCAATCTGGCACTCGACCTGCTGGTGACGGTGACTGACTTCTACGGCTTCCTGCAGCATATCCCGATCCACGATCCACCCTATGTGCGGGATCGCGAGCATCGCCACACCTTGCGCTTTGGTTATCGCCGCTGGCCCAGCGGCGAGGAGCAGTCGGATTTCACCCGCGCCGATGCACCGGCACTGGCCTTTGCCGGACGCGCCACCTCGGCTTTCCCGGGCGCCTTTCCGCCGGCGCAGATCGGCGAGGTCGACCGGTTGCTGGCCGAGCAGGGCCGGCAATGGGAAAACCGCACGGCCTTTATCGCGCGCAATTTTGCCGACTATCTGCGCGCCGACCTCGACCCGGAGCTGACGTCCTTCGTCGATGGCGGCGTGCTGGCCAACAAGCCATTTGCCGCGGCGATGAAGGCGATCCGCGGCCGCCCGGCCTATCGCGAGGTCGACCGCCGGCTAGTCTACATCGATCCGCAGCCGCTGCGCCCGGCACCGCCGCCGACCGGACGCATTCCCGGCTTCTTCCGCGTCTTGAAAGGCTCGCTCAGCGACATTCCGCGCAATGAGCCGATTGCCGATGAACTGATCGGTGTCAGCCGTTTCAATGAACGCGTCCGCCATCTGCGCGGCGTGATCGAGGCGACGCAGCCGCAGATCGCGGAACTGGTGGAGGAAAGCGCACCGCAACACCTGGATACGCCGCTCAGCGAGATGGAAATCCGGCTTTGGCGTATGCAGGTGAGCGAACGCGCCGTGCGCGAGGCCGGCTTTGCCTATGAAGGCTATGTCCGCCTCAAACTGGGGGCAGTGCTGGACTTTGTCACCCGCCTGGTCTGCGATGCCTGTGGTTACGGCGAACGTTCGACCGAAGCGCAATGGACACGACAGGCCCTGCTGCACTGGGCCGAGGATCGCGGCGTCTGCTACACTGTCAAGCAGTTTGAGCGCGCCAGGCCAGGCGCTGGCATCGACGCCCTGCCCCGCTGGGTCCGCTTTCTGCTGCGCTTCGATGTCGCCTTCCGTCAGCGCCGTGTGCGTTTCCTCGTGCAACAGCTCAACCAGCTTTATGGCAAGCTGGCCGATGCAGACCATCGCGGCCTGAAAGCCGAACAACTCGACAAGCTGAAACGCGCGCTCTATGAGGCGCAGGAAACCCTGCGTCACCTCAGCGGCGCGGGCTGCCTGTCGACATCGACGATCGACAGCATCAAGACCCTATTCTTCCGTCGCGTCGCGCTGCAGCAGGCCGATCACATGGCGCAGGATGCACAGGTCTTCGCGCGCGCCAATCTGGACACCATTGATGCCGCCGTGGATGCGATGGCAAACGATATTGACCTCAATCGACGCACCGACCAGCTGGACGGGCTGTTTGCCGATTTGCAGCCCCAGGACTGGAGCAGCAAGGCGAGGCGGGATCTGCTGGTCAGCTATATCGGTTTTCCGTTCTGGGATGTGCTCACCTTCACCATTACAAACTGGCGCGACCTGGGTGAATTCAACGAAATCCGCATTGACCGCATCAGCCCGGAAGATGCCGTGGCGATCCGGCGCGGTGGCACACTGAAGGGCGTCAACCTCGGGCGCTTCGGCGGTTTCTTCAGCCGCGTGCATCGCGAGAATGACTACCTCTGGGGCCGCCTGCATGCTGCAGACCGCCTGATCGACATTGTCTACGATGCGGCCAGCGGACCGGATCAGCAGATTCCACTCGACCGCATGGCAATCAAGCTGAAGGCCTTCCGCATGATCCTTGATCGCGAGGCGGCGAACCTGGCTGTCAGCCAAACGCTGATCGCCGATCTGCGCCTGGAACTGGATGCCATAGCGGCCGGAAAAGCCGCCTGAATCGCCATTTCCGCGCCTTGTCCGGGCGGTGATTTGGCGTATGCTCGGCGGCCAATTTCAGCCAAGCGACCAATTTCAGCCAAGCGAGCCGTGCCGTGACCCGTCCCCTGTCCCCTGTTCTTTTTCTTGCCGCCGCCATGGCGGTTGTCAGTCCGCTTGCCCTTGCGCAGCCGGCCAAGACTGCCGATGACCCGGTGGTGGCCCGCGTCAACGGCCAGCCGATCCTGCGTTCGGCAGTGATGGAATTCTACAATCAGCTGCCGCCGCAGATGGCGCAGATTCCGATTGAACAGATTCTGCCTGGCATCATCAACGAGCTCGCCGCCCGCCGGCTGCTCGGCGAAGCCGCCGAGAAAGCCAAGCTGGGCGACGATCCTGCTGTGAAAAAGCAGCTGCAGTCCGCCCGCGAGCAGGTGCTGCAGCAGGCTTATCTTGACCGCAAGGTCAAGACGGAAGTGACCGATGCCAAGATGAAGGCCCGCTACGAGGAGCTGATCAAGCAGCAGCCGCCGCAGGAAGAGGTGCATGCGCGCCATATCCTGGTCGCCAGCGAAGCTGACGCAAAGGCGGCACTCGAGGAAGTGAAGAAGGGTGCTGATTTCACCGAGGTGTCGAAAAAGCGCTCGACCGGACCGACGGCTGCCACCGGCGGCGATCTCGGCTTCTTCACCAAGGACAAGATGGTACCGGAATTCGCCGAAGCCGCTTTCAAGCTGCAGGCAGGCCAGGTCACCGACACGCCAGTGAAGAGCCAGTTCGGCTGGCATGTGATCAAGGTGGAAGCCCGCCGCAAGTCGGACCCGCCGAAGTTCGAGGACGTACGCGGCCAGGTCTATGACATGATGGCCGGCGAAACGGTGGAGAAGCTGGTGGCCGATCTGCGCAAGACCGCCAAGATCGAGCAGCTCGACTGGCAGCAGCCGGGCGGCAGCAAGCTGCCGACCATCGCGCCCGCCGAGCCGAAGAAAAAGTAACACCGCCAAGTCCCAGGAGCATACTGATGGCCGCGCATCCGGTTTCACCGCTGGCACCGTCCACCTATCCCGAACTGCCGGCCGTGGCCGGAGCCAGACTGGCCACGGCCCTGTCGGGCATGCGCTACAAGGGCCGCGACGATCTGCTGCTGATCGAATTCGCGCCCGGCACCACGGTGGCCGGCCTGTTCACGCGCTCCTCCATGCCCGGTGCGCCGGTGGAATGGTGCCGCAAGGTGCTGCCCAATGGCGCTGCCCGCGCGCTGGTGGTGAATGCCGGTATCGCCAATGTGTTCACCGGCAAGGCCGGCGCCCAGGCGGTGAAGGCCACAGCCGATGGTGCCGCCAAGGCGCTTGGCTGCAAGGCGAACGAGGTCTATCTGGCCTCCACCGGTGTGATCGGCCAGATCCTGCCGGCTGACAAGATCGTGGCGCAGATGCCCAAGCTGAAAGCCGGGCTGAAAGCCGAAGGCTGGATGATCGCCGCCAAGGCGATCATGACCACCGACACCTTCCCCAAGCTGGCCGGCGCCACCTGCAAGATCGACGGCAAGACCGTGACGATCAACGGCTTCTGCAAGGGCTCGGGCATGATTGCGCCGGATATGGCGACCATGCTGGCCTTTATCGTCACCGATGCCAAACTGCCGGCAGACACGCTGCAGGCACTGCTGAAGGCTGCCAACAATCAGAGCTTCAACTGCCTGACGGTGGATGGCGACACCTCGACTTCGGACAGCGTGCTGCTGTTCGCCACCGGCAAGGCTGGCAATGCCCTGCATGCCAAGGCTTCCGACAAGCGGCTGGCCGACTTCCGCCGGGCGCTGGCCGCCGTGATGAGCGACCTTGCCCAGCAGATCGCCCGCGATGGCGAAGGCGCCCAGAAGCTGGTAACCATCGACGTCACCGGCGCCAAGAGCGACACCTCCGCCCGCATCATTGCCCGTGCGATTGCCAATTCGCCGCTGGTGAAGACGGCGATTGCCGGCGCCGATGCCAACTGGGGCCGCATCATCGCGGCAGTGGGCAAATCGGCCGAGCCGGCCAACCGCGACAAGCTGGTGATCAGGCTTGGCGGCAAGCCGGTGACCAAGAACGGCATGGTGCGGCCCGATCACGACGATGCGGCCGCGACCAAGCATTTCAAAGGCCGCGATGTGCGTATCGAGGTGGATGTGGCAATCGGCAAGGGCACGGCACGCGTCTGGACCTGCGACCTGACGCACGGCTATATCGATATCAATGCCGACTATCGCAGCTGACGACCCGCTCTGCCCCGGCGATGCCTCGGCCCTGCTGACGCCCAAGCCGATCGTTCTGGTGGTGGCCGTCGCGCTGGTCGATACCGATGGCCGCGTGCTGCTGACCCAGCGACCGCCGGGCAAGAAGCTTGCCGGCATGTGGGAATTTCCCGGCGGCAAGGTTGAAAAAAACGAAACGCCGGAAGCTGCATTGATCCGCGAGCTGCATGAAGAACTGCATCTCGATATCAGCGCCGCCTGCCTGGCGCCCTTTGCCTTCGCCAGCCATGCCTACGACGATTTCCACCTCCTGATGCCGCTCTATGTCTGCCGCCGCTGGGCCGGCCAGCCACAGCCGCGCGAGGGCCAGGCGATGAAATGGGTACGGCCGATCAAGATGGCCGAACTGCCGATGCCGCCGGCCGATGTGCCGCTGGTGGCGATGCTGCGCGACCTGCTGGGCTAGCCGGAAATCTTTTTCAGGACTTCGGGTTTGTACTGCGCGGCGAAGTCTTCCGATGGCGCAATCGGCTTGATCACATCCACCAGCACGCCGCTGGGATCGGCAACAATGAAATGGCGCTGGCCGAAGGCCTCGTCGCGCAGCGACAGGCGGATATCCAGCCCGGCGTCCTGCGCCTTTTCATAGGCCACATCCACATCCTCGACCTCGAAGTTGATCAGAAGGCCCTGGGCCGGCTTGCGATAACCTTCGGGAATCGTCGGATGGCTGTGGTCGAGTATGGCAAGATGGACGCGCGAATCGCTCCGGCTGGTCAGATGGACATACCAGTCGCTCTCGAAGGCCGGGGCGAAGTCGAAATGGGTTTCATAAAACGCCCGGGTCTCGGCCAGGGCGGCGGTGCAGATCACGGGGTAATAGCTGGTGAGTTTCATGGCGGCCTCCTGGACAGGCGAACGGGTGGTTGATGAACGGGCTGGACAACCTGCTGCGAGCCAGATATAAACATACAGGCTGTATGTATGCAAGAGAAACGTCAGACCAAGGCTGAAAAACACGCCGCGACGCGGGCCGCCCTGCTGGCCACCGCACGCGCGCTGTTCGCCGAAAAGGGCTATGCCGCCACCGGCACCGAAGAGGTGGTGGCGCGGGCGGCCGTGACCCGCGGCGCGCTCTACTACCACTTCGCCGACAAGCAGGCGCTGTTCGCCGCCGTGGTCGAACAGGTGGCGCAGGAGGTGCTGGCCGAGATCGAACGGGCAGCCGGCAAGGCCAAGTCACCCGTAGACGCCCTGGTCAGGGGGACGCAGGCGTTCATGGATGCCTGCCTGCAGCCGGCAGCGCGACAAATTTACCTGATCGATGCGCCATCGGTGATCGGCTGGCAGCGCTGGCGCGAGATCGATGCACGCCATGGCATGGGCTCGTTACGGCAGGGCATCGAGGCGGCATTGGCCGAGTTGCCGCGCAGCCAGCGACTGCCAGCCGAGGCGCTGACCTATCTGTTGAGCGGTGCGATGAACGAGGCTGTGTTGTGGCTGGCCGAGGCCAAGGACGACGTGGCTGCACGCAAGGCCGCTGACGCGACGCTCAAACGCATCCTGGAACTGCTGTTCACCCCAGAGGCCTAGTTGGACTTTGGCGGGCCGCCGACCGGATAGGCCACGGTGCCAAGCGCATCCGACAGACGATGCGTGGCCTGGCCGGGCCGCAGCGGTTTCTGCTGACTTTCATGCGGCGACCAGCCGGTGAGCGTAATCACCTCGAAGGTCGCCGGGATGCGGCCATCGGCACCGGCAAAGCGCTGCTGATACAGCTCCGCCATGCGGAATAACGTCGACCGGCGGGTGAAATGCTTGCGCCGATCATGCACCGCGTTGCTCTCGCCCATGCCACGCAGGTCGCGCATCAGGCTGAAAGCATCGGCATAGGTGACCGGAATGACCTCGCTGTCGGCAACCGGCAGAGCAAAGCCGGCGCGCTGCAGCAGGGCCGCACCATCCAGCGTCTCGGCCATCGGCGAGACCCGCGGGCTGGCGCCGCCCTCGACTTCTGCCTCGGCCGCCAGCCAGGACTGCCGCAGTTCGGTGAGCGTCGATCCGCCCAGCATGGCGCCGAGAAACAGGCCATCGGGTTTCAGCGCCCGGCGGATTTGGATCAGGGCGCCCGGCAGATCGTTGACCCAGTGCAGATTGAGCAATCCGACCACCAGATCGAATTGTCCCTCGCCAAACGGCAGAAACTCTTCGTCGCCGATCA
This sequence comes from Ferrovibrio terrae, assembly GCF_943371255.1. Lineage (GTDB taxonomy): Bacteria > Pseudomonadota > Alphaproteobacteria > Ferrovibrionales > Ferrovibrionaceae > Ferrovibrio > Ferrovibrio terrae_B. Next base: position 40,606 of record NZ_CALRUC010000003.1, read on the forward strand.
CATGGCAGCCGCCGCCGGGCAGCGCATCCATGGTCATCAGGGTTTCGATCTGGCCACGGCCGGCCAGATGCGGCTGCAGCCAGGGTGCATTGCAACCCTGCACCAGCGCGCGCGGGAAGCTGCGCCGCACATCGTCCAGCCGATCGAACAGGCGCTCGGCCACGGCTACGCGCAGGAAATCGAAATCACCCGCGCCGCCCCCAATCACGCGCTGGCGCTGACGCCGCTTGGCGGCGCGGTCGAAGACCTGCATAGTGTCGCTCATCACCGCATTTTGCCACGGGCCCACGCACCTCGCCATGCCGGTACGGACAAAAATTAAGAAGGCCATCGCCAAGGCAGTCAAAGCGGCAGCACCCAAGCCGGCGCGGCGAACGCAGAAACGCAAGCCCCTCAATCTCGCCCTGCAAGGCGGCGGCACTCATGGCGCCTTCACCTGGGGGGTGCTCGACCGGCTGCTGGAGGAAGACTGTTTCGAGATCGAAGGCATCAGTGGCACTTCGGCCGGCGCGATGAATGCCGCTGTGCTGGCTTATGGCCTGCACAAGGGCGGCCCGGCCATGGCACGTGCCACCCTGCAGGAGTTCTGGAAACGGGTGGCTGACTCGGCGGCTCTGTCACCGTTCCGGCCGACCCTGCTGGACCAATGGTTCAAATTCGGCGGCATCGACTATTCGCCCAGCTATCAGCTGCTGGAGATGAGCACGAAGCTCGCCTCGCCCTACCAGACCAACCCGAACAACAAAAATCCGCTGCGCGGCATCCTGGAAAAGACCATTGACTGCGACAGCCTGCATGCATGCAGCTCGGTCAAGCTGTTCGTCTGCGCTACCGATGTGCTGGAGGGCAAGATCAAGGTCTTCCAGAACCGCGATGTCACCATCGATGCCCTGCTCGCCTCCGCCTGTCTGCCGCAGCTGTTCCAGGCGGTGAAAATCGGCAAGAGCTATTACTGGGATGGCGGCTTCATGGGTAACCCGCCGATCTTTCCGATCATCTACAATTGCGACAGCCGCGACGTGCTGATCGTGCAGATCAATCCGATGCGGATTCCCAGCGTCCCGAAAACCCCGCAATCCATTCTCGACCGCGCCAATACCCTGAGTTTCAATTCCAGCCTGGTGCGCGAGATGCGTGCCATTGCCTTTGTCACCCGGCTGGTTGAGTCAGGCTTCGACGATGGCGGCCGGCTCAAACATATGCTGATCCATACCATCGACGCCGAGGAACAGCTCGCCGCCTATGGCGCCACCAGCAAATACAATGTCGAGTGGGACTTCCTGCAGAAGCTCCATGCGCTTGGGCGACGCCAGGCCGGCACATTCCTGCGCAAGCATTTCAACGATATCGGCAAGGTGTCCACCACCGATATAGCGGCGAAATTCCTGTAAATTATTCTGCCGCAACCGCCGGCTGGATCACCCGCATCACCGCGCGGGCCCGCTTGGCCACCTTCTGCGGTGTGAAGCCGGGTTTGTAGATCGACCCACCCAGTCCGAAGCCGGCGGCGCCCGCTTCCAGCCAGGGATCCATATTGTCGGCATTGATGCTGCCGACCGGGATCACCGGCATGGTGCTGGGCAACACGGCCCGCAGGCTTTTCAGCACTGCCGGCGAGAAGGCTTCAGCCGGAAACAGCTTGAGCCCATCGGCGCCGGCCTGGATCATGGCAAAAGCTTCCGTCGGCGTGGCAAAACCGGGGATGGATATCATGTCGAGCACTTTGGCCTTCTGCACGACATCGCCGCAGGCATGCGGCGACACCACCAGCTGGGCGCCCGCCTGGCAGATACGCTTGACCATCGTGCAGTCCACCACGGTGCCCGCGCCGATCAGCGCCTGATCGCCATAGCGCTTGGCCAGATTCTTGATGCTGGTCAGCGGATCGGGTGAATTCAGCGGCACCTCGATGATGCGGATACCGGTCTCGATCAGGGCCGCGCCGATATCAACCACTTCCTCGGGCTTCACGCCACGCAAAATGGCGACCAGCGGGCAGGCCTGCAGCCAGCTTGAAAGATCCTTCATGGCGTCCTCCTCGCCGTCAGCACCCCCAGGCGATACAGCCCGGTTGCCGCGGCATCTTCCGGCGCCACATCGGCATCACTGCCGAGGAAGGCGAAAGCCTTCCGGTAACGCATCGTCAGCACGCCGGTTCCGACGATGACGACCTTTCCGGCCCAGGCGGTCGCCCGCAATTCATGGCCGATCAGGATACCTGAAAGATAGTGCGTCGCAGCCACCGCGGAAAGCTCATTAAACAGCCTTCGCGTGCGCACACTGAACAGGTGGTGCAGCAGGCCGCCCGACTGGCCGGAGAGGGCAAGGCCGGCTTCAAAGGCCGCGGTATCCAGGTCCGGGCCGCTTTCCGCCTGTAACATTGCGGCGATCAGGCCGTGGCTGCTCAGCAGGGCGAAAACCTCGCCGGTCATCGCCGTGGCAAAACCGGTAATGCGACCGCCGCGGACCTGCACATGCTTGGAATGGGTGCCGGGCAGGCAGATCGTGGCATCGCCGGCCAGATCGAGACCGAAAATCTGGGTTTCCTCGCCGCGCATGACATCGGGTATGCCATCGTCGTTGCGACAGGACAGGCCCGGCACGATATGGGCCAGGCGCCCGCCGCCAAGCTCGACCGGGCAGAGCCCGCCTGCAAGATCAGCCAGGCCGGCCGGACATTCGGTATAGGGAGCTTCGCGCCAGCCCTGCCGGCTACCCACCATGCCGGACAGCAGCACAGCTGCGGCCGGATCGGCCTGCAGCCAATCGCCAATCTGCTGTTGCAGGACGGCGGCATAGTCGGTCGGCGTCAGGCTGGCGATACCGGACGTGGCGGCACGGCGTTCCAGCACCGCACCATCGGCCGCCATGCGATAGGCACGAAAGCCGCTGCTGCCCCAGTCTATGCCGATCATACCGGCTGCCGCTCAGGCCGACAGGCGCCGCCCCGTGGCAGAATCGAAGAGATGCACGCGATCAAGCTGCGGCATCAGATGCATCTTGCCGCCGGGATTGAAACCGTGCCGCTCGCTGAAAACGCCGCAAATCTGTGCGCCGCTCAGGTCGGCATAGACAAAGGTGCTGGCACCGGTCGGCTCAACCACACCCACGGTCACCGGCAGCCCATCGCTATCCGATGGCGACAGATGCTCGGGCCGGATGCCATAGACCACCGCCTGGCCATCCTGGCCGATGATGTTGCCATTGAGCGGCAGATCGATGCCGGCATCGGTGGATACCCAGCTGCGCGCAGCATCGCGGCGTAGCGTGCCGCGGATCAGATTGATCGCCGGCGAGCCGATGAAGCCGGCGACAAACAGATTGGCCGGACGGTCATATAGCTCCAGCGGTGTACCGATCTGCTCAACAATGCCGTCATGCATCACCACGATGCGGTCGGCCATGGTCATCGCTTCGATCTGGTCATGGGTGACATAGATCGAGGTGGTCTTCAGTTGCTGGTGCAGGGCCTTGATTTCGGTGCGCATCTGCACGCGCAGCTTGGCATCCAGGTTGCTGAGCGGTTCGTCAAACAGGAAGACCTGCGGATTGCGCACAATGGCGCGCCCCATGGCGACGCGCTGGCGCTGCCCGCCGGAAAGCTGCTTGGGATAGCGATCCAGCAGAGTATCGAGACCGAGAATCTCCGAGGCGCGCTTGACCCGCTCCCCGATCGTGCCCCGATCGGCTTTGCGCAGCTTCAGCGAAAAGCCCATATTCTCGCGCACCGTCATATGCGGATAGAGCGCATAATTCTGGAACACCATGGCGATGTCGCGGTCTTTCGACGGCACTTCGTTCACCACCCGCTCGCCAATGCGAACGACGCCACCAGAAATCTCTTCCAGACCGGCGATCATGCGCAATAGGGTGGACTTGCCGCAGCCGGACGGTCCCACCAGAACGACGAATTCACCGTCCGGGATCGCAATATCGATGCCGTGGACCACTTCCAGCGCGCCATAGCGTTTGCGCACCGCTTCCACACTCACGCTCGCCATTTCAAACTCCCTGTTACTCTTTTTATTGTCGTCGCAAGAATTACGACTTCACTGCCCCCGCAGTGAGGCCGGACACCATGTAACGCCGGAACACATAGTAGATCGCTGCCGGCGGCAATGCATAAACCGCACCTGTCGCCATGAGCACATTGAACGGCGCATCGTCAGTGGTGAGAAAATGACCGAGCGCCACGGCCAGGGTGATGTCCTTGTCAGCCGACAGCAGCAGGAAAGCGTAGAGATACTCGTTCCAGGCCAGCAGCAGTGCATAGGTGCCGATCGCCACCAGAGAAGGCGCCATCAGCGGCAGATAGATCAGGCGGAAAATCTGCAGCGGGCTGGCACCGTCGATGCGAGCGGCTTCGTCCAGTTCATAGGGCAGCTTGTCGGCATACTGCTTCAGCACCCAGATGGCATAAGGCGAAGCGAAGGTCACCATGGTCAGGATCAGCGACCACTGCGTATTGAGCAGGCCATAGACTCCCATCACCTTGTACATCGGGATCGCCAGGAAGGCCGGCGGGATCAGATAGGTCGCCAATGCCATATTGGAGACCAGCCGGCCGCCGCGCACCCGCAGTCGGCTGATCGCAAAGGTGGCGGTGGAGGCAATGACCAGCGTGATGACACAGACCATCACGGCGACGAAAGCGCTGTTCCACAATTGCTGCCAGAAATGCTCGAGATAGTAGTGACCCTGCTTCACGACGGTCTCATAATTTTCCAGCGTCGGGCGTGACGGCCAGAGCGCACCGGCAAAGGTTTCCACGCGCGGCGTGATCGACATGACGAACAGGTGATAGATCGGGATCAGCGTCCAGATGAAGATGACGACCCCGAGCAGCATCAGGCGTGCTTCAATCAATATTTTACGCAGACTCATGGCTGCTCGCCTTTTCTCATCCGTCGCAGCATGAGAACCAGCAGCGGCAGCATCACCGGCAGCGCCACAACCACGGTGGTGACACCAACCTCGACTTCCGACATGCCGAAGGCATAGCGGATGCCAAGCGTGGCGAGTGTTTGCGTCGAATCGGCCGGTCCACCGCCCGTCAGCAGATAGATCGAGTTGAAATCGCCAAGACTCATGATGGTCGAGAGCAATGTGCAGGTGATGTAGAGGTTCCGCATGCTCGGGAAGGTGACATAGAAGAATTTCTGCAGCGGGCTGGCGCCATCGACATCGGCGGATTCATAGAGATCCTTGGGGATCGCCAGACGACCGGCCAGCATGATCAGGGTCCAGAACGGCAGGTACTTCCAAATATGCACCAGGGAGATCATTCCCAGGCCGCTCCAGCGGTCGAGCAGCCAGTTCGGCCCGTCTTCCAACGTGAGGCGGAAGATCAGCGAATTGAGCATGCCCCACTCGGCATTGAGCATCCAGCGGAAGGACAGGATGGTGGGAATCGAGGGGATCGCCCAAGGCAGAATGAAGATCACGCTGAGCCAGCGAATCCAGCGCTTTTCATGAGCGAAGAAGCCGGACAGCAGCAAGGCGAGGAACAGCTTGATGTTCACTGCCACGCCGAGGAAGACCACGGTGTTGACGATGGTGCGGGTGAAGACCGGATCGGTCCATAGCCGCACATAGCTTTTGGGATTGGTGCCCAGGATCAGGCCATAGCCGACCGGGTAGATCACCAGGGTGAGGAACAGAACGATATAGGGCACGAGGAAAATGAGACCCCAGATCGCCTCCTGCGAGAGACGACCTGGGGCCTTTTCCCCGGCTTGCACGTCGATAACAGCAACCACGACGATCAGCCGCTATTCAGACTCAGCCTTCGACCAGCTGCTTGATGCGGGCGAACATCTCGTCGACCGCCTGCTCGGGCGAAACCTTGTCCTGGACGACGCGCGACATGGCACGGCCCCACACATTCTCCGCGTTCACGGTGGTGAACTTGTAGTTATAGACGAACGGGAACGGCACGGTCGGCTGCTTCACGAACTGTTGGTACACATTCTTGCGATGCTGGTCTTCCTGCCAGAAGGGGCGTTCCGCCGCTTCCTTGGTGACCGGGAACCAGCGGCCGAGCGAACCCTCGGTATAAGGGATCAGATTCTCGGACTGGGCCAGGAAGGCGAGGAATTCCTTGGCGCGCTTCTTGTTAGGCGCATCGGCAAAAGCCACCGCCAGCTTGATCGACACCAGATTCGGCAGTGCCTGCCCATCGGGCTTGGCCGGCCAGTTTGTGGTGCGGATCAGGTCATAGTAGTTGGTCTTGGCCTGATCGCGATCCTTCTGCTCCTTGGCATTCATCATGTCATCCATGTGCTTGCCGGGGAGCGAGATGGTCGCGTTATGCGTCATCGGGGTGGTCTTGTTGTGGAAGGCGACGTTGTTGTCGACATCCTTCCACGACAGCGAACCGGGCGGGGTGCAGCCCTTGACCACGATATCCGTGTAGTCCTTCAGCGCGGCAACCATGCCGGCCTTGATCTTCGGATCGGTGATCAGCAGCTTGCCGTCCTTGTCGACCGGCATCGCGTTATAGGCATTCACATAGGAGAGGAAGCTGTAGAAGGTATCCGAAGCTTCCACCGACGAGGGATGACCGATGCCATAGACGCGCTTGCCCTTGGCGCGCAGGCCGGGCTGTACCTTGTCGCACCAGAAGGACCAGTAGCCCTTCCAATCCTTCGGGATGTCGGTTTCCTTGAAACCGGCTTCCTCGACCATGTCCTTCCAGTAATTCGCATGCATGGTCTGCTGGTAGATCGGCATGCCGTAATAGGCACGCTTGCCGCCCGGGCCCTGCAGGAAAGCCGTATCCAGCACGCCGGCGAGGAACTTGTCCTTGTTCGGCGTGATGACGTCGGACAGGTCTTCCAGCTTGCCTTCATAGGCCCATTTGCCGGCCGTGCGGAAATCGAAGGTCCAGCCGAAGGCCACGTCCGGCGGGGTCTTGGCTTCCACCGCCGACACGGCCTTGGTGATGATGTCTTCGACGCCGAACAGGCTGAGTTCGACGGTCACGCCGGTCTTCTGCTTGAAGCGGTCGATCACCGCATTCAGCGCGACGTCTTCCGCCGGGTAGAAGCCCTTGTTGAACCAGACGGTGAGCTTTTCCTGCGCCTGTGCAGGCATTGCACCGGCCAGAACCGCACCGCCCAATACTGCGCCGGCGAGAATCCGCCCCGCGGTTTTACGCATGGTTGACTTACGCATTTTTATTCCTCCCTGCCTGACCCGTTGTGGGTTTTTTCTATCGGTTACCGATGCAACGCGGCATTCTACGTAGCATCTTATATATCAGTTTAGCCAGCCCGGCCCGGCCTGCCAAGCCCCCATTGCCCGCCTTTCGTCCCTGGCGGCACAGGCGCTGCAGATGCCCTTATTCCCTCAGTGGTTATGCCGCGGCACACCGAAAGTTTCGGCGATACGCTGATAATCCGTGGCAAAATCCAGGCAGCCGCCTGTGGACAACTGGCCCACATGCTGGCGCTGCAGCTCCTGCCATGGTGTCTGGTTCACCAGCTTCGGCGGAACCCAGGCCTTGCGGCGGCGCTCCAGCTCATCCTTCGGAATTAAAATGTCGGCGCTCCGCTTGTTCAGGTCGATGCGGATCTTGTCGCCGGTCTGCAGCAACGCCAGGCCACCGCCAATGGCGGCTTCGGGCGAGGCATTGAGGATGGAGGGGCTGCCCGAGGTACCGCTCTGGCGACCGTCACCGATGCAGGGCAGCAGATTGATACCCTGCTTCACCAGCCTGTCGGGTGGCAGCATGTTCACCACCTCGGCCGCGCCCGGATACCCGATCGGGCCAGTGTTGCGGATGACGAGAATGCTGTTCTCGTCGACCGGCAGCTTTGGATCATTGATCCGCGCGTGGTAATCCTCCGGCCCTTCAAAGACGATGGCTGTGCCCTCAAAGGCATTGGGGTCGCCCGGGCGCTCCAGGTATTTCTTGCGGAACTCCGCCGACACCACGGACGTCTTCATCACCGCCGAATCGAACAGTGTGCCTGACAGTACCGCGAAGCCCGCTTCCGGCAGCATCGGCTGCTTGTAGGGCTTGATCACGTTGCGATCCTCACAGACCGCGTCCTTCACATTCTCGCCCATGCTCTTGCCATTCACGGTGAGCACGTCGGCATGCAGCTTGCCGGCCTCCAGCAACTCGCGCATCACCACCGGCACACCGCCGGCATGATGGAAGCCCTCACCCAGATACTCGCCGGCCGGCATCAGGTTGACCAGCAGCGGCGTGTCGTAACCAACCTTGTCCCAGTCCTTCACATCCAGTTCGACGCCCATATGGCGGGCGATGGCATTCAGATGCGGCGGGCAGTTGGTCGAGGCACCCAGCGCGCTGGCTGCCACGATGGCATTCTCAAACGCCTTGCGGGTCATGATCTGCGACGGCTTGAGGTCTTCATGCACGATCTCGACAGCGCGGCGACCGGTCTCGTAGGCCATCTGGGCGCGCTCGCGATACGGCGCCGGAATCGACGCGCAGCCGGGCAGCGACATGCCGAGGGCCTCGGCCATGCTGTTCATCGACAGCGCCGTGCCCATGGTGTTGCAATGACCCGGGCTCGGCGCCGAGGAGGCCACCATTTCGAGGAACTGGTCGTAATTGATGCGGCCGGCCGCCAGCTCCTGGCGCGCGAACCAGACAACCGTGCCAGATCCGGCGCGCATGCCCTTGTACCAGCCATCCAGCATCGGGCCGCCAGAGAGCACGATGGCCGGGATATCCACGGTGGCCGCCGCCATCAGCATGCCTGGTGTGGTCTTGTCGCAGCCGGTGGTCAGCACCACGCCATCGAGCGGATAGGAATACAGCAGCTCGGCCAGCGTCAGATACAGCAGGTTGCGGTCCAGCGCCGCAGTCGGCCGCTTGCCGGTTTCCTGGATCGGATGGGTGGGAAATTCAAACGGTATGCCGCCGGCGTCGCGGATGCCTTCACGCACGCGCTTGGCCAGCTCGATATGGTGCCGGTTGCAGGGCGACAGGTCGCTGCCCGACTGGGCGATACCGATGATCGGCTTGCCGCCGCGCAGCTCGGCCAGGGTGAGGCCGAAATTCAGATAGCGCTCGAGATACAGTGCGGTCATGCCCGGATCATGCGGGTTGTCGAACCATTCGCGGCTGCGCAGTTTTTTCTTCTCGGTCATATGGGGCTCCCTCGAACCAAATCCTACTTTATGTCGTCTTCACCTGTCGTTCGCGATGCAGGACGAACAACCCGCTCGCAACGATGATCCCGGCACCCAGCAGCATCAGCGGCGTCGGCAGGTCGGCGAAAAACAGCCAACCCAGCAGAATCGCCCAGAGCAGCGAGGTATAGGTGTAGGGCACCACCACGGCGGCAGGTGCCAGCCGGAGGCCCTGGTTCACGCAGGCATGGGCGCCCGTGGCCACCACGCCGATCAGGACAAGATAGCCGATGCCAGAAGCGTCGATCGGTGCCCAGCCCCAGGGCAGGGTCAGCAGCCCGGCGGCGCCGACCGCCAGCGTGTGATAGACGATCAGCGACAGCGCCCCGGTCTGCCGCAGCTGACGCGTGACAATCATCATCAGCGCATAGGCCGTGGAGCCGGCCAGCGCGATCAGTGCCGGCGCAGTGAACATGCCGCCCTCGGGCTGCAGTACCAGCAGCACGCCAATGAAGCCGACCGCCACGGCAACGCCGCGGCGCCAGCCGACCATTTCACCCAGCAAGGGAATCGCCAGCACGGTGACGATCAATGGCGTGGCCTGATAGACCGACATCACATCGGCCAGCGGCAGGTAGCGGACCGACAGATAGAAACAGGCGACTTCGGCGACAATCAGCACCAGGCGCACGATCTGCCGGCCCGGCTGGGCCAGCACAAACACTTCACGCCAGCCGGTCTTGTGTACCATCGGCAGCAAAACGACCAGCGCCGCCGCTGAGCGGATGAACAGCAGTTGGCCGACCGCCACGCTGGCCACCATCCATTTGCCCAGAGCATCATTGAAGGTGAACAATGCCGTGCCCAGCAGCATGAACAGGATGCCATGCCAGTGACTGGTCTCGGCAGGAATGCCGGCGTTACTCAGGGCACGCTCGGCCATGACTAGCTGCTCCGCCTGTCCCGGCCGCGCGCCTGTTCATGCAGGATGATCTGGTAGTCGCGCGAGGCCGCGCGGATATGGATGCCCAGCAGGTTGAGCGCCTTGGTCCGTTCCTTGGCGCGCAGCAGCTTGACGATATTCTGATGCTCCGCGAGGGAGTCCTCGACCGTGCGGCTTTTCGAGGTGACACTCGCGCGCAGGGCCTGGATTTTCATTTCCAACTGCTGGTGCGCCTGGGTCAGAAAACGATTGTTGGCCCGGGTCAGGATATGCAGATGGTATTCGGTATCCAGCCGGCGGTAGGCCGGAATATCCCCATCCGCCACGGCCTTGGCCATGCGCCGCACATTCTGCTCCAGAGCATCGAGCAGCCCGGCCTCGTCATTGGCCAGCGCATCGCGCATCGCGGCTGCTTCCAGGATGACGCGATACTGGCACATCTCGGCCGCCTCTTCCGGCGCCAGCGAAAAAACAAAACTGCCGCGCTGCGGCTGGATATCGACCAGCCCCTCCAGCTTCAACTGCAGCAACGCTTCGCGCACCGGTGTTTTGGAAATGCCGAGCTGGGCTGCCAGAACATTTTCCGACAGCGCCTCACCCAGCATCAACTCGCCATTGGTGATCCGCCCCCGGACATGATCCTTCACCAGTTCGGTGAGGGACTTCGGGCGCTCCAGCCGTGTGGTGCGGGCTGCGCTCTGTTTTGCCATGACGGACGGACCTTTCCTGCCAGCCCGCAGCGTAGCAGCGCCGTCTAGGCCGGTTCAAGCAGGATAGTATCTGATATGCCAGTTGGCTTGCCCTTGCAGTCCCTCTCGGGTTAGGAAGGATCGACAGGAGGCGCAACCGGAATGGCATTTGACATTCTCTGCCTCGGCGAAGCCATGGTCGAGTTTAACCAGACGGGCGGCGCAGAGAGCGACCAATACTTGCGCGGCTATGGCGGCGATACCTCGAACTGCGCGATTGCTGCAGCGCGGCAAGGCGCCCGTGTCGCCTATTGCACCCTGGTCGGCCAGGATCCGTTCGGCGATCTGCTGCTCGACCTGTGGCAACGCGAGCAGGTGGATACCAGCCCGGTCGGCCGTAGGGCCGATGCGCCGACGGCAATCTACTTTGTCACCCATGGCGAGGCCGGTCACACCTTCACCTATTTCCGCAAGGACTCGGCCGCCAGCCGGATGACCCCGGCCGACCTGCCCGGCGACATGCTGGAAAGCACCAAACTGCTACATGTGTCAGGGATCACCCTGGCGGTGAGCGAGTCCTTGCGCGATACGGCCATGACGGCGATCAATCGCATGCGCAAGGCCGGGCGCAAGGTATCCTTCGACACCAACCTGCGGCTCAAGCTCTGGCCACTGGAAACGGCACGCGCGGCGATCCATGCCGCGCTCAAGCTCAGTGATATTGCCCTGCCGAGCCTGGAAGACGCCACCGCGCTCAGCGGCCTCAGTGATCCGCTGGCCATCCTCGATTTCTATCGCAGCATGGGCATTCCGCTGGTGGTGCTGAAATGCGGCGCTGATGGCGTGCTGGTGGCCAACAGCGAGGGGCGCTGGCGCCTGGTCGGTCATCGTGTGCCGACCGTGGATGCCACCGGGGCGGGGGATTGTTTTGATGGCGCGTTTCTCGCCGAACTGGTGCGCGGCGCAAGTCCACTGGATGCGGTGACTTACGCCAATGCGGCGGCGGCATTGACCACGATCGGCTACGGCGCGGTTGCTCCGATTCCGCGCCGTGCCGCCGTGGAGGCCTTCTTCCAGTCGGTCGGGCGCAATGCGCCCGTCCCGCTCTAGGAAACTCAGCCCTTATAGTTCCGTGCGGTCTGGTGCTGCTCGCCCAGCCCATGGATGCCGAGATGGATCTTGTCGCCATCCTTCAGATACAGCGGCGGCTTCTGGCCCATGCCAACGCCCGGCGGCGTGCCGGTTGAAATGATGTCACCCGGCTGCAGCGACATGAACTGGCTCAGATAACTGATCAGGTAACGCACGCCGTAAACCATGGTCTTGGTCGAACCATCCTGGAACCGCTTGCCGTTGATGTCGCAGAACATCGACATATTCTGCGGATCTGGCACTTCGTCTGCCGTCACCAGCCATGGGCCGATCGGGCCGAAGCTGTCGGCGCTCTTGCCCTTGGTCCATTGGCCATGGCGCTCGATCTGGAAGGCACGTTCCGACACGTCATTGATCAGGCAATAGCCGGCAACATGCTTCATGGCATCGGCTTCGCTGACATAGCGCGCCACCGAACCGATCACCACGCCCAGCTCCACTTCCCAATCGGTCTTCTGGGAGTTCTTCGGGATGATCACATCGTCATTCGGCCCGGTGATGGCCGAGGTCGCCTTCATGAAGATGATCGGCTCCGGCGGCACGGTGGCACCGGTTTCGGCGGCATGGTCGGAATAATTCAGGCCAATGCAGATAAACTTGCCGACATGGCCGACGCAGGGGCCGATGCGCGGATTGCCCGAAACCACTGGCAGCGCCATCGGATCGAGCGATTTGAGCTTGGCCAGTCCTGACGGGCCAAGCGCCGCGCCGGCGATATCGGGCACCACGGTGGACAGATCGCGGATCGTGCCCGAGGCATCGAGCAAACCGGGCTTTTCCTGGCCCGGCGGGCCGTAACGCAGCAGTTTCATCGTCGTTTCTCCTTGCTCAGATCAGATCGACCAGCCGCCATCGATCACGTGGATCGTGCCGGTGGTGAAGGCGGATTCATCGGCCGCGAGATAAACCGCCAGCGCGGCAATTTCCTCAGGCGTGCCAAGCCGGCCGAGCGGCTGGCGCGCAACGAAACCGGCACGCGCCTGCTCGACGCCGCCAGCTGCAGCGGCCTGACTGGCGATGCGGTCGTCCAGCGACGGCGTCTGGATCGTGCCCGGGCAGATCGCGTTACAGCGGATGCCCTGCTTGATGAAGTCGGCCGCAATCGATTTGGTCAGGCCGATCACGGCCGCCTTGGTGGTGCCATAGACGAAACGGTTGGGCGCACCCTTCACCGAAGAACAGGCTGAAGACATGTTGACAATGGAAGCGCCCTTGCCGCTGGCGATCATCGCCGGCAGCAAGGCCCGCGCCAGCCGATACATGGCGCGCACATTCAGATCGAAGGAGAAATCCCAATCCTTCTCTTCGGTCTCCAGGATGGTGCCGTGATGGACGAATCCGGCACAGTTGAACAGCACATCGACAGCGCCGACCTCCTTGGCGAAGGCCGCAATCGCGCCCGCATCCATCACATCCAGTTTGCGGGTGCGGATATTGGGCAGGCTGCCGAGCTCCTTCAGCTTTGGTTCGTTCACATCGGTTGCGATGACTGTGGCGCCTTCGCGCGCAAAGGCGATGGCCGAGGCGCGACCGATGCCCTGTGCCGCCGCCGTTATCACCGCTGTCTTGCCTTCCAAACGCATCATGATCTCCTGTTCTTACTTTTATGCCACGGCCGGCAGACAGGCCGGGCCGATTGGCTCGAAGCTCTTGTAGGTGAGAATGAACTCCTGATGGCCGAGGCCTTCAGATTTTGTGGCGGCGCCGGCGCCCACCTGTTTGACCAGATCGAAGATTTCGCGGCCCACGGTATCGAGATCGGCCGTGCCTTCTAGAATCCGGCCGGCATTCACATCCATATCGTCAGCCATGCGCGCATAGGTGCGCGGATTGGCACAAACCTTGATCACCGGCGCCAGCGCGGAGCCAACCACCGAGCCGCGGCCGGTGGAGAACAGGATGACATGCGAGCCGCAGGCAATGAGTTCAGCGATCTCCGCATTGTCGCTGATATTGGGGAAGCCGAAGCGCACCTCGCCATCGGGCACGACATCGAGAAGATAGAGGCCCCCACGGGGCGGAATATCGCCGGGCTTGATGATGCCACTGATCGGCGAAGCCCCGCTCTTGGCATAGGCACCGAGCGATTTTTCCTCGATGGTGGTGAGCCCGCCATCGGCATTGCCCGGCGCGAAACTGGGATAGCCAAGCGTCTCATAATACCGCGCTGCCTTGGCGACACAGGCCTTGAGTTCCTGGCCCAGCTCCGGCGTCACCGCCCGTTCGGCCATCCAGCCTTCCATGCCGATCAGCTCGCCGGTTTCCTCGAAGATCGTCGCCGCCTTTTCCTGCACCAGGAAATCAAAGGCGCGCCCCATGGCAGGATTGGCGGTCAGGCCCGAGGTAGCATCGGAGCCGCCGCAGATGGTGCCCACCACCAGCTCGGATACCGCCATCGGCTCGGTCGGCTGTTCGCTGAGCGCCTTCAACTGCGCTTCAACCCAGGCGCGGCCCTTCTCGATGGTCGAGCGGGTGCCGCCATTGTCCTGGATCGCCAGCAGCTCCACCGGACGACCGCTCTCCCTAATCGTGCGTTCCAGCAGTTTCTTGTTAAAGCCTTCACAGCCGAGCGACACCAGCAGCACGGCACCGACATTGGGATGCGTGCACAGCCGCTGCATCATCTTCAGCGCATAGGCATTGGGATAACAGCCGGGAAAACCGATCACATGGGCGCCAGTTTCGCGATAGGGCCAGGCGATTTCCTTCGACACATGATGGGCGCATTCGACCAGATAGGCGACGGCGACATAATTGCGGATACCCTTGCGCCCATCGGCCCGGCGCCAGCCGCGCATTGCAATCTCACTCATAGGGCGGCCTCCACGGCAACGGTGTTCGGCATGTAATCGCTGGCAACATTGTGGTTATGCACATACGCGCCCAGCGCAATCGCCGCTGTGGCGCGGCCGATCGGCGCGCCGTATTTGACGATCTTCTCGCCGGCCGCGATATCGCGCAGCGCGATCTTGTGACCAAAACCCAGCGCGCGTTGCAGCGTCACCCGCCGCCCCGCCACGGACAGGCCGGTGCCGGCGGCGATTTCGGAACGGGCGACGGCGATATTGTCGCCCGGCGCCAGCACCAGCAGGCGCGGATCGGTGTCAGAGCCTGCCCCAGCCTCAGAACTTGCCATAGCGTTTGTAGGCCTCCTGCGGGTCCATGCCGGCCATGATGTTGCGACGGACCTCGCCTTCGGTACCCATCACCTCTTCGGTCCGGGTGATCACATCGCTGGCCATCGCAGCCGGAATGATGACGATGCCGTCACGATCGGCGATCACGTAATCGCCAGTGCAGACCGTGACGGTGCCGATGGTAATCGGTGCGCCGAAACTGTCGGGCACCCAGCGCGCGACGATGTCGGAGGGTGTGTAGAAGCTGCACCAGGTCGGGAAGCCGATCTCGTCGATCATCGCCGCATCGCGGCAACCGCCATCGACGATATAGCCGCGCACGCCCTTGAGCTGCAGGGCCGAGGCCGACAGCTCGCCCATCAGCGCCACTTCCTTGTTGTTCGGCTGGCAGATCACCACCTTGCCGCCGGGTGCCTTGGACAGCACCCCGGTCCATTCCAGCAGGGTCTCATGGGCGGATTTGGTGCGGTCGATATGACCACTGACGGTCCAGACCTGGCCGGCCAGGGTGTGTTTGATGTTGAGCGGGCGGATATCGTAAGGCAGCAGGCAGTTGTCGTGACCCTGGGCACGCAGCACATCATGGACGGCGGAGGCGTAGCAGCGGCTCAAACGCTCCGCCAGCGGATCAGCCGGCAGGGTCTCGGACATTTTCACTCCCATCTGATATATCAGTTGCAGGAACTTTAGCCAGATTCCCTGGTCCTGACTAGTCACGGCCTGATGACGGTTGAAGCACCGGGGCCAGCAGGCGGATAATCGGCCGGCAAAACTCGGGGACGGCAGGCAACACCAGAAGGACCAAAGCCATGATGAAGAAAATCGCTCTTGCCTTTGCCATCGTCGTCATTGCCATTGCCGGCGCGGCATATTACTTCGCCTCCAATATCGACAGCGTGATCAAGGCGATGGTTGAGCGTTACGGCTCGGAAGCCACGCAGACCAGCGTGACGCTGAAATCAGTCAAGCTGTCCTTCAAGGAAGGCGGCGGCGAACTCAACAGTCTGGTAGTGAAGAACCCCAAGGGTTTCAGCAGCAATGACGCCATCTCGCTTGGCGACATCAAGATTGTGCTGGATATCTCGACGCTGCAGTCCAACACCATCGTCATCAAGGATGTGACCATCCTGCAGCCGGCGGTGCTGTATGAATATGCCGGCGGTGGCGGCAACCTGGAGGCCATCCAGAAGAATGTGCAGTCCTATGCCGCGAAGTTCAGCGGTGGCAAGACCACACCGGACAAAAGCGCCGGCGCCAGCGGCGACGCCGACAAGGCGGCCAGCCAGCAGCCGGAGAAAAAAGTCATCATCGAGAACCTGGTGATCCGCGACGGCAAGATTTCCGCCACGCATCAGGCCCTGCAGGGCCGCACGCTGTCCGCCCCGCTGCCGACCATCCAGTTGAAGGATATCGGCAAGGACAAGGGCGGTGCCACGCCGGCCGAAGTGGCTGAAAAGGTGATCGGCACCATCAGTGCACAGGCCTCGCGGGTTGCCACGGCAGAATTGCAGAAGCAGGTCGGCAATCTGATCAAGGACCAGGCCGGCGGACTGTTCGGCGGTGCAACGGGTGGCGCAGCAGGCGGTGCGGCCGGCAGCAGCCCGGCCGACAAGCTGAAAGGTCTGCTCGGCAAATAAGGCCGCCGCAGCCGACACAGAAACGCATAAGACCCATCGCTAAATCGTATGGCGGCAGGGGTCGTCGCCACCGGCTTGCCGGGCTAGCATGCCTGCGTGGCTTACTGGCCAGCTTTCCGGTGTCGCCGGCCCTCTTGTGTTGTCTGGTCCATGATCAATCCTGTTTTGCGCAATGCCCTGGCCGGTTTCGGCGCCCTGCTGCTCGGCCTCGGCCTCGGCCGGTTCGGCTATACGCCGCTCATTCCTGTCCTGATCCAGGACGGCTGGCTCAGCGCCGGCGCAGCAGCCTATCTCGGCGCCACCAACCTGTTTGGCTATGTTGCCGGCAGCCTGATGGCGGCGACTATGGCGAAGCTTGTGCCAGTGCCACGGTTGACCCGTGCTTCCATGGTGCTTTCGGCCATCAGCCTGATTGCCTGTGCCCTGCCCTGGGGTTTTGTCTGGTTCGCCCCGTGGCGTTTCCTGGCCGGCTTCACCGGCGGTCTGCTGATGGTTGGCGCCATTCCCCTGATTCTGTCTCGCGCGCCGCTGGCCCAGCGTGGCCGCAGCAACGGCATCATCTTCACTGGCGTCGGCACCGGGATCATCACCGCCGGCACGCTGGTGCCCGCCCTGGCCGGTTGGGGCCCCGGACCGGTGTGGATCGGCATGGGCCTGCTGGCACTGGTCATCGCGGCACTGACCTGGAAGCAGTGGGATGGCGATGCCGCCCTGCCCGCACCGCCCACGGAGGCTGCGCCCGCGCGGGCCTTTACCCTGCCGGTGGCGCTGCTGCTGGCTGCCTATACGCTGGATTCCGCCGGCTTCGTGCCGCACACCGTATTTCTCGCCGACTATGTCGCCCGCGGGCTTGAGCGTGGCGTTGCCGCCGGCGGGCTCTACTGGGTGCTGTTCGGTGTCGGGGCGATCAGCGGCCCGCTGATGGTTGGCTTTGCTGCCGAATGGTTCGGTTTTTATCGCAGCATCATCGGCGTGCTCACCATCAAGAGTGCCGCGATCGCCATTCCGCTGTTCTCCCAGCATCCCGTCGCTCTGGCGATTTCAGCCATCACCGTCGGTGCGATGACTCCCGGCATCTCTGCGCTGGCCTCGGGGCGTGTGGTCGAACTGGTCGGCTTCGGCGCCCATCGCAAGGTCTGGGGCTGGCTGACTGCCGGCTTCGCCGGCGCCTCCGCCGGCGTGGGCTATCTGTTTTCCTTCCTGTTCGACCAGACGCATTCCTATAATCTGCTCTTCGCGCTCGGCGCCGCTGGCGTCTTTGTCGCGATGCTGCTCACCATTTTCGCCCGTAAACCAAAGAATTAAGCCTGAATTTTGGCTGCAGGAATTCCACATTCTGGGACTTGATTTTTATATTAGTATTTACTAAATTAGAAACACCTAATTAATGAAACGAGAATCCGATGCGCAAGGCCGATTTGACACGACTGAAGGCCAGTGCCGCCGAGGCCAGCCGCTTCCTGCGTGCCCTGGCCAACGAAAAGCGCCTGCTCACACTATGCCAGTTGATGGGCGAGGAACGCTCGGTCGGCAGCCTCGCTGAGGCCGTCGGTCTGAGCCAGTCGGCCCTGTCGCAGCATCTCACGCGTCTGCGCGAAGACGGCTTGGTCGCCACACGCCGCGACAGCCAGACTATCTACTACCGGCTCGCCGATCCTCGCATCGAGGCGATGATTGGCCTGCTTTATGACCAGTTCTGCAAACCGGCCCGCTGACACAATCCGGAGTATCGCCATGTCCATCCTGCCCAAAATCACCCCGACCGACCTGCAGCAGCGTCTGCAGCGCGGTGAGATCGTCCTGATCGATATCCGCGAGCCATCAGAATATGCCCGCGAGCATATCCATGGCGCCCGCCTCGTCCCGCTGGCCGCCATCGACAGCCATGACTTCGATACCGAGCGTAACAAGGTAGCCGTCTTCACCTGTCGCAGCGGCAATCGCACCGCCATGAATGCCTCCCGCCTGCTGGCCAAGGGCTTTCGCGAGGCTTACGTGCTCGATGGCGGTCTCGATGCCTGGAAATCGGCCGGCCTGCCGGTGCATTTCAACGCCGAGGCACCGCTCGACCTGCAGCGGCAGGTGCAGATCACGGCCGGCGGCATGGCCCTGCTGGGCGCCATCCTGGCCTGGCTGGTCTCGCCCTGGTTCATCGCGCTCAGCGGTTTCGTCGGCGCCGGCCTGATGATGGCGGGGATGACTGGCTTCTGTGGCATGGCGCGCCTGCTCGCCGCCATGCCCTGGAATCGCAAATTCCTCTCTGCCTAACGGAGCAGCCGATGATCCCCCAGGTCCATGCATTCTTCGACGAGCCGACCTTCACGGTCAGCTATGTCGTGGTCGACCCGGCAACCCAGGTCTGTGCCATCGTCGATTCCGTACTCGACTATGACCCGGCATCCGGCCGTACGCGCAAAGCCTCGGCGGATGCCATTATTGCCTTCATCCGGCAGCAGGGCCTGAAGCTGGACTGGATTCTGGAAACCCATGTCCATGCCGACCATCTGTCGGCTGCGCCCTATCTGAAAGAGCAACTCGGCGGCAAGCTCGGCATCGGCTTCAACATCACCGTCGTACAGAATGTGTTTGGCAAGGTCTTCAATGCCGGCACCGATTTTGCGCGCGACGGCAGCCAGTTCGATCACCTGTTCAATGACGGAGAGTCCTTCCGCATCGGCGGCATCGAGGCCAAGGCGATCCATACGCCGGGCCATACCCCAGCCTGCATGACCTATGTGATCGGCGATGCGGCCTTTGTCGGCGACACGCTGTTCATGCCTGATTACGGTACGGCGCGCTGCGATTTTCCTGGCGGTGACGCACGCCTGCTCTACCGCTCGATCCGCAAGATCTTCGCCCTGCCTCCGCAAACGCGGCTGTTCATGTGCCATGATTACAAGGCGCCAGGCCGTGATGACTATCGCTGGGAGACCACGGTGGCCGCCGAGCGTGCCGGCAATGTGCATGTGCATGACGGCATCGATGAAGACAGCTTTGTCGACATGCGGCGCAAGCGCGATGCCACACTGGATATGCCGCGCCTGATCCTGCCCTCGGTGCAGGTGAACATGCGTGCCGGCCATATGCCCGCAGCCGAAAGCAACGGCATGCGGTATTTGAAAATCCCGGTCGACGCGCTGTAGACCGATGCTCACACTGACCGCGACACAGGCTGCCTGGGCTGCTGCATCAGGCAGCGCCGTTGGCTTCGCCCTGGCGCTGGTGGGTGGCGGTGGCTCCATCCTCGCCGTACCGGCTCTGCTCTATCTGGTTGGGATCACGGATACCCATCTGGCGATCGGCACCAGCGCACTGGCCGTAGCGGTGAATGCGTTTGCCAACCTGGCCATGCATGCCCGGCGTCAGGCAGTGAAATGGCGTTGCGCCGGCGTCTATGCCGTCAGCGGTGTCTTCGGTGCCGCCCTGGGCTCCAGTCTCGGCAAGCTGGTGGATGGTCGTCATCTGCTGCTGCTCTTTGCTGCCGCCATGATCGCCGTCGGCATCGCCATGCTGCGGCCCAAGGCGGCCGGCGGCGATCCGGATATACAACTGAATGCCCGCATCCTGCCAAAGCTGGTGATCCTCGGTCTGATCACCGGCCTGGTCAGCGGCTTCTTCGGCATCGGCGGCGGGTTTCTGGTGGTCCCTGGACTGATGCTCGGCAGCGGCATGCCGATGCTGAACGCCGTGGCGGCGTCGCTGGTATCTGTCGGCAGCTTCGGTCTTACCACTGCGGCCAATTACGCCTGGTCCGGGCAGGTACACTGGATCGCCGCCGCGTGGTTTATCGGTGGCGGGCTGGCCGGTGGCATGATCGGCCTGCGGATGGCCTCCTATGCCGCATCCCGCAAGGGCCTGCTCAATCGCATTTTTTCCGGCCTGATCTTTGCCGTTGCCGCCTATGTCGTCTGGCGCGCCCTCTGATCAACCGCCATAGAGCCAATCGTTGCCAGCATAGGCCTGCTCTTTCGTCCGGCCGCCCAGAGCCATATTGCGCAATTCGCGCACCGGACCGGTGGCGTGATAAAAATCGCCGTAGACACGCGCCATCACCTGCACCCGCGCCGTGCGCAGGTAGCGTTCCTGCTGATAGGCCAGAAATGCCCGGTTGGGATCGCTGATCGACTGCGCCAGCTTGTCGGCCAGGCAGACGGCATCCTCAATCGCCATGCAGGCACCCTGCGCCAGATACTGCAGCATCGGATGGGCCGCATCGCCCAGCAGCACGACGCGCCCCCTGGTCCAGTTCGCCACTGGTTCGCGATCGCACAGCACCCACATGCGCCAGGCCTCGATCTTGCCGAGCAGCTTGTGCACCTGCGGCTGCTGGTTCTGGAACCGCTCGTTCAACTCGGCCACATCGCCGAAACTGTTCCAGCCTTCTTCGTAGCGATTGGAGTGGAATACCGCGACCAGATTATAGAGTTCGCTGCGGCGTAACGGATAATGCACCAGATGGGTCTTCGGACCGGCCCAAAGCACCACGTTATTCTCGAACTGGCCCTGCGGCACCTCGGCCACCGGCAACACCGCACGATAGGCGATATGGCCCGAAACCCTTGGCTTGCCATCGCCAACGATCTGCTCGCGCACCTGCGACCACAGGCCGTCGCAGGCAATCATGCTGCTGCCCTGGATTGTCTCGCCATCGGCCAGCGTCACCGTCACGCCTTCGCCGCTGTCAGCCCAGGCGGTCATCTTGGCGCTGGTGCGCAGGGTGATTCGTGTCTGCGCCAGGCAGGCCTGCAGCAGGGTGTTGTGCAGGTCGGCACGATGGGTCACCGCGTAAGGCATGCCCCAATGGGCACGGGCCTGATCGCCCAGTGGCATGCGGGTGACTTCCTCGCCCGTCAATGCGTCGCGCATGATCAGGTTCTGCGGGAAGACCGCATCGGCTTCGATGGCGGCGCGAATGCCAAGGGCCTCAAAACGGCGGAAGACATTGGGCCCGAGCTGAATGCCGGCACCGACCTCGCGAAATTCAGCCGACTGTTCAAGCAGCACCGAGGACAAACCCTTTAGCGCCAGCGCCAAAGCCGTCGCCAATCCGCCGATGCCGCCGCCGATGATAATGACCGGACGATCCTGTGCCGCTGCCATGGCCCCTCCCCGTTTTTTTTGTGTGCTGAACTGCCTTTTGGCTATTTAATCAGTACACAGATTATACTGAAATGTCAAGCAATTTCTGCCGTCTACGCACTATCTCAAATAGAATCTGGTGGAATTTCTACCGCTTTATGCATTCAATAATCGATATTCCTGATCGCTGCAGTGGGGACACGTCATGCTGTCATTCAAAAGCTGGGGTATCTTGTGGAAGATCATGGCGGTGATCGCTGTGTTACTGGCCGCCATGGCCGCCAGTGTCTGGACCGGCTACCGCGGCCTGCACGAACTCTCCGCCGACATCGCCGAACTCGAACTGCAGGCCAAGCGGGTCGAGAATGCCGGCCGCGGCACCGCCAATGCCCTGAGCTGGATTCGCATGGTCGAATCCATCCCGCATGCCGCGACGCCGGCTGCCCGCAACGAGCTTGCCGCCAAGGCTGCCGACGAACGCCGCCGTCTGGGTGTGCGGATCGACAATCTGAAAGGCCTGCTGCACGCTCCGGATGCACAGCAGCGCCTCGCCGCCATGGTGCAGGCGGTACAGGCTTATGAGGCCATCCACCGCACAGTGCTGCAGCTGGCCGAACAGGGCGATGCGGCAGCGAGCCAGCAGGCCGCCGTGCGCGGTGTGGCACAGGCCGAGGAAATCCGCGCCCGCATCCGTCCGATGGAAGACGCGATCTCCAAGGAGATCACCGAATTCAGCGCCAAGGCCCGCGAAGACGGCGAGCGTGCCACCGCTTTCATGTTGATCCAGTCGGGCATCGGCGCGGCCATCGGCCTGGGCCTCGCCATCCTGATCACGCTGGCAGCGATCAGCCGCCCGCTGCGCCGCATGATCAGAGGCATGGAACGCCTCGCCCAGGACGACCTTGACATCGAAATCGTCGATGATGGTCGCCGCGACGAAGTCGGCCTGATCGGCCGGTCTCTGCTGGTCTTCCGTCAGAACGCCATCGACAAGCGTAGCGTCGAAGCCAGTGCCGAAGCCCAGCGCACTGAAACCGAACGCGAGCGCAATGCCCGCGAGGCGCGGGAGCGCCAGGCCATCGCCGAGATATCCACCCTGTGCGAGCGTGTCGCCAGCGGCGATCTGGCCGGGCGACTGGAGGAAGCCGACAAAGATGGTTTCCTGCTCACCATCAGCCAGCAGCTCAACAGCCTGACCAACACCCTGCAGCAGATGACCCGCGAGCTGGCCGATGTCACCGGCGCGATGGCCGAGGGCAAGCTGACCCGCTCTGTCGACGGTGCCTATAGCGGCGTCTACGGCCAGTTGAAGGATAGCGTCAATGCCATGGCCGGCAAGCTGCGGGATTTCGCAGCGCGGCTGGCCGAGACCGCCCAGGTGGTGCGCAATGCTTCCGCCGAAATCTCCACCGCCAGCCAGGATTTGGCCCAGCGCACTGAAAGCCAGGCCGCCTCGATTGAGGAGACGGCTGCCTCGATGCACGAGATCACCACGACCGTAAAGCAGAATGCCGACAATGCCGAAGCCGGCAATCAGATGGCCGCCACCGCACGCAATGCCGCCGAACAGGGCGGCACCATCATGAGCAAGGTGACCGGCGCGATGAGCGGGATCGAAGAAAGCGCCCGCAAGATCGGCGATATCGTGTCGCTGATCGATGAAATCGCCTTCCAGACCAACCTGCTGGCACTGAATGCCTCGGTGGAAGCTGCCCGCGCCGGCGAGGCCGGCAAGGGGTTTGCCGTCGTCGCGCAGGAGGTCCGTGCCCTGGCGCAGCGATCCGCCGACGCATCCAAGGACATCAAGACCCTGATCAGCGCCTCGAACAGTCAGGTGAAGACCGGTGCCGATCTGGTTGGCCAGGCCGGCCGCTCGCTGACCGACATCATGGAATCGGTGAAAAAGGTCTCTGATATCGTCGCCGAGATTGCTTCCGCTTCGCGCGAACAGGCAACGGGACTCGACCAGATCAATACCGCTGTCGGCCAGATGGACGAGATGACCCAGCGCAACGGCGCCCTGGTGGAGGAGACCTCCGCCTCGGCCCAGCAGCTCGCCACCCAGGCGCACCAACTGGCACAGCTGGTCGGCTTCTTCGATACCGGCCGGCGCTGAACGTGGTGCCCTTCCCGACTCGGAGCCGCGTATAACGCGACTCGCTTTACCCGTTTGACAGGCCCGGTGTGACGCCGAATGATCGACTTTGGTCGAAGACTCGGCGGCACGATTCTGCCTGCATAACAAAAAGCCGCCCGCCCCGACCGCTCGCACTCGCAGACGAAAACAAAGGGGAGAAATCCAATGGCACAGTCAGATGGCGGCTTCCTGTCGCGCTGGACTCTAAAGACCGGTGGCGTGATCGCGCCGGACGAACGCCTGCCCATGGGACAGACGATTGCGGTTGGCCTGCAGCATGTGGTTGCCATGTTCGGCGCCACTGTGCTGGCGCCGCTGCTGATGGGCTTCGATCCCAATGTCTCGATCCTGTTCTCGGGCATCAGCACGCTGATCTTCTTCTTCGTTACCGGCGGCAAGCTGCCGAGCTATCTGGGTTCCAGCTTCTCCTTCATCGCCGTGGTGATCGCGGCCTCCGCCTATAGCGGCGGTGGCGCGAATGCCAATATCGGCGTGGCGCTCGGCGGCATCATTGCCGCCGGTGCGGTCTATGCCATCATCGGCCTGATCGTGATGAAAGCCGGCCATGGCTGGATCGAGACCCTGATGCCGCCAGTGGTGACCGGCGCCATCGTCGCCGTGATCGGCCTCAATCTGGCGCCGATTGCCGTGAAGGGTATCAGTGCCAATGGCTTCGACGCCTTCATCGGATTGCTCACCGTGGTCGCCGTCGGCGTCATCGCGGTTTATACCAGCGGCACACTGCAACGCCTGCCGATCCTGCTCGGCGGACTGGTCGCCTATATCGTCTATGCTGTGCTGGCCAACGGCGCCGGCATGGGCAAACCAATCGATTTCAGCGGCGTGATGAATGCCGCCTGGATCGGCATGCCCAACTTCACCGCACCGGTCTTCGAGGCCGGTGCCATGGCGCTGATCGCACCCGTCGCGATCATCCTGGTGGCGGAGAATCTGGGTCATGTGAAGGCGATCGGCGTGATGACCGGGCGCAATCTCGATCCGCTGCTGGGCCGGGCCTTCTTCGGCGATGGCATCGCCACCATGATCTCGGGTGCCGGCGGCGGTACCGGCATGACCACCTATGCCGAAAACATGGGCGTGATGGCAGTCACCAAGATCTTCTCCACGCTGATCTTCATCGTGGCGGCGCTCTTCGCCATCCTGCTCGGCTTCTCGCCCAAATTCGGTGCCCTGATCCTCACCATCCCGGGCTCGGTGCTCGGTGGCCTGTCCCTGGTGGTGTTCGGCCTGATCTCGGCCACCGCCGGGCGCATCTGGGTCGAGAACAAGGTCGATTTCTCGAATGCCCGCAACCTGATCACGGTGGGCGTTGCCCTGACTGTGGGGGCCGGCGACCTGATGCTGAAATTCGGCGGTTTCTCGCTGGGCGGCATCGGCACCGCCACCTTTGGCGCCATCATCCTGTATCAGATCCTGAACGGGCGCAGCAGCCAGTAGTCAGGACTCGACACGATAGGCCGCGGCGGAAACAGTTTCCGTCGCGGTTCTTTTGTGGCCTGCCGGCGCGTATGGTTCTGCCCCGGTAAGAGAATCGCTCAGGAGACGCAGACGTGGATGTGAAAGACAGCAACGGCAACCTGCTTGCCGAAGGCGACAGTGTCGTCCTGATCAAGGATCTGAAGGTGAAGGGCGCCAATGCGACCCTGAAGCGCGGCACGGTGATCAAGAATATCCACCTGACCGACGACGCAGAGGAAATCGAGGGCCGCACCGACAAGATAAAGGGCCTGGTGCTGAAAGTCTGTTTCGTGAAAAAGGCCTGAGCGTCGCGCGGTTTTATTTACCCGAGCAGGCGCGCGACGCAGCGCCGCACGCCGTCCTGCCAGGGCGGCATGCGGATACCATACACCGCCGCAATCTTGCCGGTATCGAGTACCGAATTGGCCGGACGCTTTGCCGGCGTTGGATAATCGGCCGTGGTGATCGCTTCTACCGGCACGCTGCGCCCACCCAGACTGTCCGCTACCGCCATGATTTCACTGGCCAGGCCATGCCATGTGGTGGCGCCTGAACCGGCGAGATGAAAAACACCGAAAAGCCTTGCATCGCCGGGCGCAGCCACAAGCCGTTGCGCCATGGTCAGCACGGCGGCCGCAAGATCGGGCGCATAGCTGGGCGAGCCGTGCTGATCGGCCACCACCCGCAGGCTGTCGCGTTCGACACTGAGCCGCAACATGGTACGGACGAAATTGGCGCCGAAGGGACTATGAACCCAGGCGGTGCGCAGGATCACGGCCTGCGGTAAAGCCGCCAGCACCGCCTGCTCGCCCGCCAGTTTCGAGTGCCCGTAAACACCCTGCGGGTTGCAGGCGTCATCCTCGCGATATGCACCCGCTTTGCTGCCGTCGAAGACATAGTCGGTGGAGACATGGATCAGCGGCAGGCTGCGCCGCGCACAGACCTCCGCCACGGCCGCGGCGCCATCGCGATTGATGGCGAAGGCCAGGTCGGGCTCGGATTCCGCCCGGTCGACCGCCGTATAGGCCGCGGCATTCACGACAAGATCGATGGGCATATCCGCCAGGGCGGCAGCAACCGTTTCCGGCGCGACGAGGTCAAGCTGCGGCCGGCCGATGCAGATGATATCCACATCGTCGCCACCCAGTTCGGTCAGAGAACGTGCAAGCTGCCCCTGTATTCCGATGACGGCCAGACTCAGCCTGGACTGGCGCAGCATGGCCTCAACCTTCGTGCCTGCCGTTGGTGACAATCAGCGGCGGCAGCGGGTAGTAGGGCGGCAGCACCTTGGCTTCAGCCAGCAGCGGCGCGGCCAGGTCTTTCTTGGCAATGATCGGATCCTTCAATTTCCAGTCGATGCCGATGGCCGGATCGTTCCAGCGGATCGCATGTTCGCAGCTGGGATCATAGGGCGCCGTGCACTGGTAGAGGAAATCGGCCTGATCGCTCAGCACTGAAAAGCCATGGGCGAAGCCCGGCGGAATCCACAGCTGCTGGTGATTGTCGCCGCTCAGGATCGTGCCGGTCCAGCGACCGAAGGTGGGTGAGCCTTTGCGGATATCGACGGCAACATCGAATACCTCGCCCGCCACCACCGTCACCAGCTTACCCTGGCCATGCGGCTCCTGGTAATGCAGGCCGCGGATCACACCTTTGCGCGAGCGCGAGAAATTGGTCTGCACCGACGGCACGCCAAGCCCCTGGTTCAGGTAGCGGGGCGCATTCCACAGCTCCTTGATAAAACCTCGGTCGTCAGAAAACGTCTTCATCTCGATGATGAAGACGTCGGGCAGATCGGTGGCGATGATGCGCATGATATATCCTGCCCGGCCTAGCGGTCGCGGCCTTCGTTAAGGATGCGGCGCAGATACTGGCCGTAGGCATTCTTGCTGTACGCGCCGGCGAGATTTTCGAGTTGCGCGGCATCGATATAGCCCTGTCGCCACGCGACTTCCTCCGGAGCGGCGATCTTCAGGCCCTGGCGCTTCTCCACCGTGGCGATGAAGTTGGAGGCCTCCAGAAGGCTGTCGGGCGTACCGGTATCGAGCCAGGCAAAACCGCGACCGAACAGCTCCACCTTCAGTTTTCCGCGCTGCAGGTAGACATTGTTGAGGTCGGTGATTTCCAGCTCGCCGCGCGCCGAAGGCTTCAGCGTAGCGGCAATGTCGCAAACCTCTTTGTCGTAGAAATACAGGCCGGTCACTGCCCAGTTGGTCGGCGGGTTCGTCGGCTTCTCGATAATCGCCTTCGGCTTCTTGTCAGGGCCGAGCTCCAGCACGCCATATCGCTCCGGGTCAGCGACCCAGTAGCCGAAGACCACGGCGCCATCCTGAATGCGGGCCGCGCGGCGCAGGACATCACCAAAGCCTTCGCCATAAAAGATGTTGTCACCCAGCACCAGGGCGCAGGCTTCGCCATTGATGAAGTTGCGCCCGATGATGAAGGCCTGCGCGATGCCGTTCGGCTCCAGCTGCACGGCATAGGTGATGGCGATGCCCCACTGGCTGCCATCGCCCAGCAGGTTGCGGAACGCCACCTGGTCGCGCGGCGTGGTGATGATCAGGATCTCGCGGATGCCGGCCAGCATCAACGTGGTCAGCGGATGATAGATCATCGGCTTGTCGTAGATCGGGATCAGCTGCTTGCTGGTCACTGCCGTTGCCGGATGCAACCGGGTGCCCGCGCCGCCCGCCAGAATGATGCCCTTCATCGCCGTCCGTACCTTTTCTGCGTCACTGTCGCGCTGCGGCCAGCGGCTGTGCCACCGCCGTGCGGACCGAGTCTATCACATAGCTGATCTGGGCGCCGCTCATGCCGGGCCAGATCGGCAGGCTGATCGTCTGGGCCGCGATCGATTCCGCCACTGGGAAAGCGCCCCGGCCATAGCCCAGATCGGCATAGGCCGGCTGCAGATGCGGTGGCGCCGGATAGTGGATCATGGCCTGCACACCCGCCTCTGCAAGGCGGGCGATCACCGCATCGCGCTGCGGGTGGCGGATGGTATAGAGATGCCACACCGCTTCCGCCCCTTCCGTGATGACCGGCAAGGTGACGCTGTTCAGATCCGCCAGCCCCTCGCTATAGGCCCGGGCGATCTGGCGGCGCTGGGTGTTGAGGGCATCGAGCTGCGGCAGCTTGACGCTGAGCAGCGCGGCCTGCAGCTCGTCCAGCCGCGAATTGCAGCCGGCAACCTGATGCTCGTATTTGCGCTCCGAGCCGTAATTGCGCAGCAGCCGCAATCGCGCCGCCAAACCGGCATCATTGGTGACCACGGCACCGCCATCGCCCAGCGCACCGAGATTCTTGGTCGGATAGAAACTGAAGCCGGCGGCAACGCCAAGCGTACCGGTGGTGTGCCCGCGATAGGTGGCACCATGAGCCTGGGCGGCATCCTCGATCAGATGCAGGCCGTGCTTGGCGGCCAGCGCCTGCAGCGGTGCCATGTCGGCCGGATTGCCATACAGATGCACGGCAATCACCGCCCTGGTGCGGCTGGTGATGGCAGCCGCCACGCGGGCCGGGTCGATATTGCAGGTGGCCGGATCGCAATCGACCGGCACCGGCCGTGCCTGGGCTCGCGACACGCCGAGCCAGGTGGCAATAAAAGTATGTGCCGGTACGATCACCTCGTCCCCGGCGCCGATCCCCAGCGCCTCCAGCGTCAGGGTCAAAGCATCAAGGCCGTTGGCGACACCGATGGCGGTCTGCGCACCGCAATAGCGCGCAAAGGCTGCTTCGAATCCCTGCAGCGCCTCGCCCATGATGAAATGGCCGCGCTGCAGCGTGCTGCGCCAGGCATCGTTCAGCCCGACCTCGATACCCGCATGGGTCGGACCGATATCGAAGAA
Organism: Ferrovibrio terrae; assembly: GCF_943371255.1. Lineage (GTDB taxonomy): Bacteria > Pseudomonadota > Alphaproteobacteria > Ferrovibrionales > Ferrovibrionaceae > Ferrovibrio > Ferrovibrio terrae_B. The sequence goes on from NZ_CALRUC010000003.1 coordinate 69,818, forward strand.
CGGGATGGTCATCGCGCGCGGCATCGTTCGCTCACTCATTGCGGCACAACCGACAGCTCGTACCAATCATGCACAAGCCCGCGGGCACCGAAAGCCTCTTTGCTCTCGATCAGGCCGTAATTGAGAGTCCGCCCCTGGTCGATGGTGGAAACGCCAAAGCTCAAGAAGCGATGGCCGGTATAAGGCCCAGTCAGCAGATGGTCGAGCAGGAAATCCAGTGCACCAATGGTTTTGCCTTCCGGCGTGCTGGCCATGTACTGGGTATGGAAAACCGGTTTGTTGTCATAGACCACGCAGCCGGCCAGCATGGTTTCACCCTGGAAGGCGCCATAGAGCAGGATCTGTTCGGGAAAGCGCGAACTGAGCAGCTGCATCTCGGCCACGCTATGGGCCGGCGTCACGCCATGCCGTGTCTCCAGGATGGTCGCCAGCATGGGAATGAAGGTGGCGTAATCCTGCGACAGCCGCACCTCCAGGCTGTTGCGCCGGGCACGGGAGATATTCGATTTCTTGCCCTTGGTGTATTTCAGTCCGCCTTCGATGAACAGCGCCGAAGACAGATCGCGACGCGTCAGCACTGCGCCATTCAGGGTCAGGGCATAGAGGTCTTCCTGCGACGGCTGCGTCCAGAAGACATACGGGATCGGCTTGTAGACCAGGCGCTGCAGACCGGCCTCGCGCATGAAGCCGATCAGCGCCTGGAAACAGTCCAGCATGATCGCGGCCGTCATATCCATGCCGAACAGCATGCCGCCATAGGTCAGCCCCTGATGGCTGTGCAGGCTGCCATCGCGGCTGTTGGCCGGCAGGATTCCGACCAGATCGCCATCGCAGTAAAACAGCAGCGAGCAATCCTCGAAGCGGTCGGCATGGTAATCCATGTAATCCCGCTTGAAGATGAAATAGCCATTGCGTGCGCGCGCGACAAAGCCGTCCCATTCGGCCTTGCAGTGCGCCGCGTAGCGAACGACCTTAATGCGCGATGAGCTCTGCATAGCCAAAGCCATCGACCCCCATGTCGTTGCCGTTATAAAACATCCAGATCCTGCTGCCGTAGTGGATCACGCTGGGATAGCACAGATGCCGTGAATCCCAGCCGTCATCCGACAGGCCGATGCCAAGCTGGGAATCATCGCGGTTCCAGTGCACGCCATCGCGCGAGGTGGCATAGCCCGGCGTGTAATCGCCATCCACGCTGCCCTTGGTGAAGATCATCCTGTAGCCCGCCTCACCCAGATAGACGCGCGGCCGGCCGATGCGGTATTCGCGGCCCGCCGGCGGCAGGCAGAGATCGCCGGTGGTGTCGAAACGGATGCCGTCCACCGATGCCTGGTGGCGGATATGGTACTGCGGGTAGAAGCCACCCTTGATCGGTTCCCAGCCACTGCCGGCGGCATACCAGATGCGCCAACCACCGGTCTTGTCGGGCATGGCCGTATGCACGGCGCGGATGAACAGGCCTTCATCGGCACGGTCGAGCACCGGTGCCGCCTGCGCGCGCTGAAAAGAGTTTCCGCCATCAGTGCTGAAGGCCAGTCCGGTGAAGGCCAGGAATTTGACCCGTGCCACGATCTGGAAACCGACGTAATACATACGCAGCCGATCACCATCGGCCACCACATCGCCCAGGATCACGCCATTGTCGTCGAAACAGCCGGCCATGCCGATATCCAGCACCGGCTCGCGCGATACGGCGACAACGACAGACGGATCGTCGGCCCGCACATCGACAAATCCGATACGCGAACGCCCCTCGCCATCGCGAAACCCGCAATAGACGCGGATGATATCGCCGATCAGCACCGGGGTCGGCGTCAGGCAGCTATGCCTGGCCCAGGAGGAGCTTCCATCCGGACCGTAAATCAGACCGCGCTTCTGCCACTTCATGTCGCACTGTCATCCGGAACTTTGAAATAGCGCCGCGCCGGCACCTTTGAAGGCGGCGTGGCCTCGACGCCGAACAGCTGGTTGTCCTCGGTGCTTTTCAGGATGACGCTGGCGGCACCGATCCAGTTATCGCGGCCGATCTTGACATGATCGGCCAGCGTGGCATTCACACCCATGAAACTGTGTGAGCCGATCTCGCAATAGCCCGGAATCATCACATGCGAGGAGACGAAGCAATAGTCGTTGATTGCCGAACGATGGCCGACATGATTGCCGCTCCACAACACCACGCCATTGCCGATCCGCACATGATGCTGGATCACGTTATTCTCGAAGATGAAGACATTGTCGCCCAGCGTGACATTACGCCAGACGAAGGCATGCGAGCTGACATAGTTGGCCAGCGTATAGCCCTTGGCGCGGGTAATAGCGCAAAGCCGCGCCCGCACGCGGTTGAGCTTGGTATAGGTCACCGCCACATGGGCCTGGCAGCGGTCAGGCGGGAACTGGGTTTCGATATCCTCCAGCGCCACCACTGGCAGGTCGTACATGCGATCCTTGGTCAGGAAGCCGCGCTCGGCGGCGAAACCAACGACGCGGAAACCGGAATCATGGGTGAAATACTCATAGGCGATCTCGCCGAATTCGCCGTCGCCGACGATCACCAGATCCTTGGTCTTGTCCATCGCGCCCTCCCTGCCGCAGCCGGCTCACGGCACCGGAATGCCAAGCGCCGCCCATTTCGCCACCGCCGCCTTGCGGAAGGTGGCGTGGTCGCGGAAATAGTCGCTTTCGTCATAGACCGTGGACGCCATCACCAGGCAGACGCCGCCGGACGAGAAATTGTTGATCACGCGCCAGACCATCGGGCCGATCAATACACCCTTGTGCGAGCGGTTCAGGAAGATCGATTCCTGCACGCGGCCATCATCGAGATGCAGGCTGAAGCTGCCCGAGGCGGCAACAATAAGCTGCGACAACACCTTATGGGCATGCCCGGCACGCTCGGACCCCGACGGGACGTCATAAAGATAATAGACGCGGGCGATGTCGAAGGGCACCTGCCGGCCGCCCTCGACAAAGGTGAGGTTGCCGCGCGGGTCATGCACCACCGGCAGATCGACGACCGTCCAGCTCTTGCCGTCGTCCATTACCCGTCTCCTGGCTGCTGTAAAGTCGGCATGGTTTTCCGCACTTTACCGCATAAATGGTTAACGGTTTTTTGCAGCTTGCAGCTTCAAGCTACCGGCAAGGCCAGCCCGGCACGGCGGAAAACGTCGAACAGCTGCTCCCGCAGCCGCGCCACCGAATAGTCCCGTCCGACCCGCTCGCGCGCCTTGGCCAGGATGGCCTGCCGCCGGGCGGGGTCGCCCAGGAGGTCCGGCAGTACGGTGGCCCAGTCGGCGTCCCTGACCAGCAGCGCGGCACCATCGGCACAGCAGTCGCGATAGATCGGGTGGTCGGAGGCGATCACCGGCAGGCCAGCGGCCGTGTATTCGACCCATTTGGTATAGGTCTTCATGCGGGTGAAGGGATTGTCGCACAGCGGCGTCAGGCCAAGCGACCAGTTGCGGCGCTGCAGATCGGCCAGATAGTCGTCATAGGCGATGAAGCGGCGCTCATGCCGCACGCGCTCGCCAAAAGGCAGCAAAGCCTCGGGCAGATGTTCCAGCGAGCCGATCAGCTCGAACCGGGCCTCGGGAAACCGCTCCAGTGCGGCAACAATGCCGGGCAGCGCCAGTTTCAGATCCTCGTTATGGCCCCCGCTGGCGGCATAGCCGAATACCGGCGATGCCTCTGCTGGCGCCGGCAACGGCAGCAGATCGACGGCCGCGCAGATCGGACCGACATGGCTGTTTGCCACGGCGATGCCGAGTGCGAGCATGCGGTCACGCAGGGCTTCGGTGCTGAAATAGGAAACCGAGGCCAGTTCCATCTGCAGGCGCAAAGCCTGCAGCCGCTTCGGATGGTTGTAGTAGGCCACCTTGTCGGCGCCCTGGTCGGCCGAGACTTCCATCAGGTTGTCGTCAAGATGAAAGACGAATGGCAGGCCGCGCTGGTGGCTGGCCTGCATGAAATCGGCGGCCAGCGGCCCGTTATAGCGACTGGAGAACACCAGCGCCGGCTGCACCTTGTCGAGAATGATGCCGGCGAGCGTCGGCGCATCCATGCCGGGCGGGGCGCCCTTGGCGATCTGCGCCAGCGCATCCTGGGTCAGCATCTGGATGTTGAAACCGGCCAGGCCCTGCAGCGGACGCAGCAGATGGATCGCCAGTGTCGGCGACACGCTGGTGGCCAGCGCCAGGATGGTCAGCGGCGCTGCAGCGGACTGGGTCACGCCGTCGCCGCCTGCAAGTCGCGTGCGACATCGAGCCAGCGCGCCGCGATCGCCGGCGGGCTGTAACGGCCCTCGACATAAGCCTGACCGGCGCGCAGCCGCGCCAGCGTCACGGCCGGATCGGCCAGCGCAGTGGCAATGGCGGACGGAATCAAATCATCCAGGCCGATATAGTCACCGAGGCTGCGATAGCTCTCCAGCGGATGCGCCACCACGGCGCGTCCGGCCGCCAGTGCCTGCAGCGCGCGATTATTGCTTTTCCCCTTCGACATCAGCGAGCCGGCATCGAAGGGCAATACGACGAGGTCGCAGGCGGCCAGCGCCGCCTCCAGCACCGGCACCGACCAGGGCTCATGGGTGATGCCAAGCGCGGCCGGATCGGCGGCGCCGAACACCTGGCGACTTTCCACCGTCGGCAGCTTCTCGCAGACCAGATGCAGCCGGCAGGGTGTGGTCGCGCGAATCTTCGGCAGATCGTCATGCACCAGCTGGCGCAGGGCGGCGATATGCGCCGACAGAAACCCGAACCACAACAGTTTCAATTCGCCAGCCGGGGCAAATTTCGCCTCCTGCCGTGCCACTTCCACCACATCCTCGATCACAAAGACCGGACGGGCATTTCGCAAGGCGGTACGCAGCAGGCCGGCCAGCGCCTCGGTCGGCGCGGTGACGGCATCGCAACGCGCGAAAATCGCGTCCAGGATCACGCGATAGGCCTTGGTCTGTTCGGGACCGAGCGCCTTGGCCATGGCGTCCAGGAATTCGGCGCTGAACTTGAAATCGGAAACATCGATCACCACCCGGCCGCCTTCAGCGCGAATTTTGTCGATCTTGTCCAGCAGCACCGAGATGACATTGGCCAGCATCAGGATGTCATGCTTGGGCTGGTGCAGCACCAGCAGGTCGAGTCGGGTATCGAAATCCGGGCGGAACAGGTCCATGACCGTGGAGACTTCGGCGCGCACGCCATCCCGCTGCATCTGCTGCACGGGGATGAAGCCGCGATAGCGCGCGCTGGCCAAGTGGCTCATCTGGGCCACCGGGGCATGGGGCACGGCATTGACCGCAAAGACGACACGCATGGGCTGGCTTGGTCCCCCGATTCGCAGCGTCAGGAGTATACCCATTCCGCCGGGCGCAGCGAGGCGCCGGCTGCAGAATCGGCCCTAGTCGCCGGATTCCCAAGGGGAAACCGGCAGGCGCGACCTGTCAGCCCGCCGCCGCCTGGATTGCCGCGCCGGCGCCGATATCGGCAATATCGCCCACCACGCGCGCCCGCACGCGCATTGCATTGCCCGGCAGATAGGCGATCGGCAGATCCTCGATCTCGACCAGCTTCAGCGTGCCGGCATCCGCGCCGCCATGGACAGCCTTCTGTTCGGCCAGCTTGCGTGCCTGCGAGAGGGCTTCATCCCGGCTGAGACCGCTGAACACCTGGTCGATTTCACCCGAAACCTGCGCGATGGCCGCGCCCACCGCATTCGCCACCGAGGAATGTTCGACATGCAGCACCCGGCCCACGCCGGCGAGCTTTTCCGGGATCAGGAAAGCGCCACCGCCGGCCGCAATCAGGGTGACATCCTCGGCCTGGGTCTTCATGCGATCGATGCCCTCTTCCAGCATGTCGCGCATCCGTATGAGAGCATCATCGACCAGGCTGCGCGGCAGATGCCTGACGCGACTCTTGTCGCCAAGATCGATCAGGCCCGCTGCCACGCCGATATCCGTGCTGGTCAGCGTGGTGCCGCCAAACACCAGTGCTTCCTGCGGCAGGCGGAACCCGACGCTGCGCGGACCGACGCTGAACGGCTTTTCATTGATCAGCGTGCCGCCGCCCAGACCCAGCGACAGCAGGTCGGGCATGCGGAACAGGGTGCGCACGCCGCCGATCTCGACGACATTGTTGGCCTCGCGCGGGAAGCCGTGCACCAGGCAGCCGATATCGCTGGTGGTGCCGCCGACATCGACCACCATGGCGTCTTCAAGACGGGTGAGGAAGGCCGCACCGCGCATGGAGTTCGTCGGGCCCGAGGCAAAGCTGTAGACCGGGAACTGCGCCGCCACCTCGGCCAGCATGACGGTGCCGTCATTCTGGGTCAGATAGAACGGTGCGCGGATACCAGCGCCGGCCAAAGCCGCCTTGAAGGCATCGGTTGTCTTGCGACCCAGCTCGACCAGACAGGCATTGAGCAGCGTGACATTCTCACGCTCCAGCAGGCCGATACGGCCGAGCGTATGCGACAGCGTGATGGCGACCTCTGGATAGACTTCGCGCACGATCTCGGCCGCGCGCAGTTCATGCTCCGCGGTCAACGGGGAGAACGTGGCCGAGATCCCGACCGAGCGGATGCCGGCATCGCGAATCCTGCGCGCCGCGTCCCGCACGGCCTGCTCGTCCAGCGGCATGAAAATACGGCCATCATATTCATGGCCGCCCTCGACCATGAAGATCATGGGGTCGACGGTCTCGCGCAGATCCTGCGGCCAGTCGATCATCGGCTCCAGCGACTGCGACGCCGGCAGGCTGACGCGGATGGCGGCGACGCGGATCAGGTCGCGCCGCTGCACCACGGCATTGACGAAATGCGTGGTGCCGATCATCACGGCCTCAACGCCGGAAACTTGGCTGCCAGCCTTTTGCAGCAATTGCTGCAGGCTATCCACCACGCCGGACATCACATCCTGCGTGGTCGGCGCCTTCACGGCCGCCACCACTTTGCTGTCTTCAACCAGGACGGCATCCGTATTGGTGCCGCCGACATCGATGCCGATGCGTTTCATGCTGCAAATACCGATTTGAAGTCGATGTCATATCCGAAGGCGCGCGGGCCGACATGCTGCAGGCCCTTGCTGGTGGTCAATACAGCCGGGGCCGGCAAGGCGATCACCGTGACACGCTGGCCATAGCGCAGCGTTTCTGTGCCGATGGCATCGCCCGATACCGTGTCCAGCACGCAGATCAGATCCGGCGTCATCACCTCGGGCTTGCCGTTGACGGTGCCGACGGTGAATTCATTCTGGAAATCCAGAATCATGCTCCTGCCGCGATTGCCGTCCAGGCCCTCGATGGTGGCCTTGCCACGCAGGAAACCTTCGGTGGCGCGGCGCTGCACATCGGAAATCTTGCCCTTGAAAACTTCCTTGCCGCCTTCAAGCGCGAGCACTGCGGCAATCGGGTCGCTATGGGCCTTGCGTGCCTTCAGCACGGCCTCGCCGATGCGGATCGCCTTGGTGGTCGTGTAATGGATGCCCCACTGCTTGACCTCCTTGCCGCTGCGCGGCGCCTTGCAGGTCGAAGCGATCGAGCCGACCTCGACGCAGATCTTGCGGCTGATCCGCTCCATCCACTTCCA